>CAYMCT010000158.1:0-4073 GCA_964389075.1 uncultured Lachnospiraceae bacterium | reverse complement strand
ATACCACGTTACGAGTACAAGTGTTGCCGCCAACTCACCAAAGCTTACGCCGAGTCCGGCGCCGACTGCCGAAGCTGTGGTGCTGTGTTTAATAAATGCAGCTGCCAGTGTAAAGCCTGCCACAAGTTTTATAACCGCTTCAGTAACCTGAGATACAGCGGTAGGAAGCATATTAGATTTTCCTTGAAATCCGCTTTTCAAAACCTCTGCGCAGGCAACAAAAAATATGGACGGTGCAATTGCCCGTATAACATTTACAGCGTTCTCCTCTTTCATAGCCAAAGCAAAGAATTCTGCACCGTACCAAAGTATTGCCGAGCCTGTTGCACCTACGACTGCAAGCGTTACGAGTGCAGTTTTGATGATGGCATTTGTATCCTTGCCCTGCACATATGCAGCGGCTGTGAGCTTCTGCACTGAAAACGGAACACCTGCCATAACAAAGGAAAGGAACATTACATATATGCTGAAAGCTGTGTTGTAGATTGCCATACCCTCCTCGTGCATTATATATGTGAGCGGAATTTTGAGTATTGCACCGAGAATCTTTGAAACTGCATTGGCAAGCATAAGAATCATTGCCCCTGTTAAAAAAGAATTTTTCACTAATAACCACCGCCTAATATCTTGTATTATAATAATATTTGTGATATAATAGCTTTATACGATTTATTTTGCAATTGAGAGGTTTTATAAATGGAAATTAAACAAATGAAAAGAGTTAAGGGTGAAATTACTGTTCCCGGAGATAAGTCTATATCACACCGTGCAGTTATGCTCGGAGCACTTGCTGACGGGACTACGCATATCAGAGGCTTTTTGAAGGGTGCTGACTGTCTTTCTACGATTGATTGTTTCAGAAAAATGGGTATAGAAATAGAAGATGACGGCGATAGTATTACAGTTCACGGCAAAGGTCTGCACGGGCTTTCAAAGCCTTCTGAAATGCTCTATACAGGCAACAGCGGGACCACTACACGCTTGCTGTGCGGAATTTTAAGCGGACAGCCGTTTGATACCTCAATAACGGGCGATGCGTCGATATGCAAGCGTCCTATGGGAAGAGTTACAAGACCTCTTGCGCTTATGGGTGCTGAAATTGAGAATGAGTATTGTCCGTTGCATATTCACGGAACAAAGCTCAAAGGAATGGAATACAATATGACTGTAGCATCTGCGCAGGTAAAGACTGCGATTATGCTTGCGGGACTCTATGCAGAAGGCGAAACTGTCATTCATGAGATTGAAAAATCACGGGATCATACAGAGCTTATGCTAACTGCAATGGGTGCAAATATTGAGGTTGACGGTCTTACGGTCAAAGTAGGTAAAACAGACACATTGAAGGCGCAGGATATTCTTGTTCCGGGTGATATTTCATCAGCAGCTTTCTTTATGGTACTCGCCGCAATAATGCCGGATTCGGAAATTTTGATAAAGAATGTGGGAACCAATCCAACACGAACCGGAATTATAGATGTGCTTAATGCAATGGGTGCAGATATGCAGCTTTTGAATGAACGCATTGTCACCGGAGAACCTGTTGCTGATATACTTGTTCGTTCGTCGAAGCTCCGCGGCACAGAAATCGGAGGAGCTATTATTCCGAGATTAATAGATGAGCTTCCGGTAATAGCGGTGGCGGCAGTTTTTGCAGAGGGAAAGACGGTTATAAAGGATGCACAGGAGCTGAAGGTTAAAGAAACAAACAGAATAAGAGCTGTGGTTGACGAGCTTACAAAATGCGGAATTGATATTACGGAAACTGACGACGGAATGATAATAAACGGTGGAAAAGCCATAAAAGGAGCTGATTTTAAAACCTATGGCGACCACCGTATGGCAATGAGCCTTGCGATACTTGCACAGCTCGCAAGCGGAACCTCAACTCTTGATGAGTGCAGTTGTGTTGATGTAAGCTATCCACAGTTTTTCGATGATTTTTACGGACTCAGCAACTAAAAAAGCAGCTTAGCTGCTTTTTTATTGCCGATTGAAATACACAGCTGCTTCCGATACAAATTTAATCCGTCATCAAACCGTTGTATCGCTTGACATACAACTCTTTTTTTTGTATAATAATAGTGTAGTATGGGTGTAGTATGCGAGGTAGAGAATGAATCGAGAGGTAATTGTATTTTTAAGAGAGATGCTTGAGGATTCAAGACTTGCTGAGATGGGTGAAATAAATCAGCATGGCAATACGAAATGTCTGTGGCATACTCTGGCGGTGGTCTACTGTGCTTTAGCAATTGCAAAGCGGTTACATATAAATGTCAATAAGAGAGCACTGATACGTGGAGGGATTCTGCACGATTATTTCCTTTACGACTGGCATGACGGTAAAAAAGAGAGACGGATACACGGTTTTACACATCCCGGCATTGCACTGAAAAATGCAGAGCAGGATTTTGTGCTTAGTGACAGAGAGCGTGACATAATCAGAAAACATATGTTTCCGCTTACCGTTATTCCGCCTGCAACAAGGGAGGCGTGGCTCATCTGTATGGCTGATAAAATTTGTGCGTTTAAAGAGACCTTTGGCGTAAACGTGTATCCTGAAGTGAGCCGTATGGTTGGCAGACAGATAGATTGTGTAAGCGGAAAGTGATAAAAAAAGGAGTTTGTGATAATATGACGTTATCAGAATGTATAATCTATTTTATAGTTTACAGTTTTCTGGGCTGGGCATATGAGTCGTTTTATTATTCCTTTCAGCTCAGAAAGTTTGTAAATGCAGGTTTTTTGCATGGCTGTATGTGCCCGATATACGGTCTTGCCTGCATAGGTAATATCTTACTGTTATCAAATATTGAAAGTGACCTTGTTGTGTTGGTTGTCAGTATGACAGTGATATCCTCAATTGAATATGTGGTTTCGTTTATGCTTGAGAAGCTGTTTGACAAGCGTTGGTGGGACTACAGCAAATGGCCGATGAATATTAACGGAAGAATAAGCCTGGTGACGTCGGTTTGCTTTGGTATAATGTCGCTTATCCAGCTAAGACTGATACATCCGCAGCTGTCTAAGCTGATGTGGAGATTGTCGGAGCGGTCAATACATATTTTGATTGCTATGTTTGTGACGGTGCTGTTTCTTGACCTGGTATTTACAGTCAGAACAATGGAAAAGAATGAAGGTGCGCTTTGGTTTGTAGACGAAGAGCTGCCTGTAATGAGAGCCAACGAAAGGCTTTCGAATAAAGCAAAGGACCGTGCTAAGAAAGTATCAGAGCATTGTGACGACGTAAAGGAAAAGATAAAAACAAGGATTGGAAAATGATTGGAATGATAGTATGAAAAAAACAAAAGAAGCTTATTGGAGAAAAGAAAGCTATAAGCGTATTTCTATATTTTTAATACGCTTTGTTGAAACTGCGTTAATGAGCATAATACCGTCAGTAATCAGTGTGTTTCTGATACTCCTGAGCCAGGATCCGAACAGCAGAGCCTGGAAGGTGTTTCAGCTACTGTCATTGGTTGTGTTTGTTATCGGCAACTGCTATTTTTATATAAGATTTGCGTTACGCAGAAACAACAGGAAAGAATTCTATACGATAAACGGAATCACCTATGCACTGTATGCTGTGATTACATATATTGCTTACAGATTTTCTGACGACGTAATGTTCTGCTCACTCACATTTGCCACGTTAAGAGGCTTTGAGGGCTTCAAGGTGAAAACGGTTACATCTATTACAATCTGTCATATTTTGATGCTGTCACTTATGGTTATTTGTGAGCTTGTAGTAAGCTTGTATGTGAAGCATAAGGAGGAAATTATCGCCATTCAGCTTCTTGAACAGCAGGAAGATGTAGAGGAATTGCCGGAAGAAGATGTTGTGGCACATCAGAACAACAGGGAAGTTAGATTCCTTTCGACAGAGGAAATGAGTAAATATTTCAGTCAGGACAAGGATGAAGAACGAAAAGCTGTTCTTATGGAGAACCGGAAAATGCCCGGAGGAATCGTTGGTGAAGGTTTCTATAAGGGCAGAGGTGAAAAGGTAACACATATAGCGTTTGAGAATTTTGACGAGTCTGATGATGAAGTTGACTTTTTTGGAGATTTTA
>CAYMCT010000157.1:0-4075 GCA_964389075.1 uncultured Lachnospiraceae bacterium | reverse complement strand
AAAATATGCAGCTTCAGGAAATTATGTAGAAGCATATAACATTCTTTTTAAATGCGGTGACTATAAAGATGCACCTGAAAAGCGCGGTGAGTATATTTTAATAATAGGCGAAACGTGCTTGGAGGCAGGTTATATGGACGAAGCTATTGAATATTTTGAAATAGCATATAATTCACAAAATGAAGAAGCCAAAGCAAAAGCTCAGGAATACTTAATCGAATTAAAGCCTGAAAAATATAATTAAGGTTTTATATTTGATATGAAATTAATATGTCTCGTCAATTGCGGCGAGACATATTTTTTTTGTATCACGTTCCATTTCGGTAAGCTGTGAATGAGGAAGCGGATTTTTGCCATACCCAAGTTCTACTGTAAAAGCTTTTTTATGATACTCTTTAATGTACCAGTCTTTTGCTCCTCCGAATGAAGCGGTTCCTGTTGGGGTACAGACTGTGTATCCACACACTCCTGCAATTTTTTCTGCGACTGTTTTTGATTCTTTATTTTCCATACCGTTAAAATCATAATAAATCTCCTTTCCTTGACTGTGAAACGCAATAAAAAGCTCAGGTCTTATCCGTTTCAAAAACTTTACAAACGCACGTGTTTCAAACTCAGACTCAGGATATTTACCTCCGTATTTTGAAGGAGAGGGCAGATCATATATACTGTCCCAGTCCGCATTAAAATTGTGATTTATATCCACCCCGCAGCTATTAGCTTGCCATACGGAGGTGAAATCTATTATTCCGGTATAGTCGATAAGTTTTCTGTGGAAGAAATTTTTCGGATTAATACCATTAACAGCAATATCTACTCCGTCAGGATTTATCATAGGAATTATAAAAACTCTTAATTTGTCGTGGTATTCGTCCATTAGAGCGTATTCTTCTGCAAAACGCAGCAGTGCAACAGAAGTTAGATATTCAAGCGAATGAAAAGCAGCGGCAAAAACAACATTTTTAGCTCCCGAGCCTATCGAAATACAATGAATAAGTCTGTTTTCCGCTGTTCTTCCGATAGAGAATGTATCTTTAAAATTATTTATTTGTTCAGATATATAGTTATAATCATAAACCATTGATACCACCTCGGTTAAATATATTAAAAAAATTTATTTTTTATGCAACCTTTTTGAGTATTGAATCGTATTGTATATGAAAGCCAATTTGATGCTTCTTACCTCGTAACAAAATAAGGAAGTAAAAAAGGCGGAACTAAAATAAATTATTTTACGTCTAACATATCGTTACGAGGTAAAATTATAGAGATAAAGGAGAATACATAATGAACAAGAAAATATTATCATTACTTATAGCAGGAGTTTTATCAACATCAGCAATTGCTGCACTTGCAGAAAATACAGAAACAGCAAATGATGTTATATTAATTTCAGCCGAGGAAACAGTATCGGCTAATGAATTTACAGGTACAGTAAAATCAGTAGACGAAAAGAATATTGTTATAGAAGTTGAAACAGAAAACGGTGCTGTTGAGGCTGCATTTGTAATCACAGAAAGCACAGTAAAAGAAGAAATTAATGAAGGCGATATAGTAACAGTATCATCAACATCAGAGCTTCTTACAAGAGATATAAAGGAAGCTTTATCAATAAAAGCAGCAGTAGCAGATATAAAGACAGTTACAAATAAATATACAGGTACAGTGAAGGCTGTCAGTGATGAAAATGTTATTGTAGTTTTTGACGAAGTTGAAAGCGGTATAGAGGTTAACTTTATGATTACAGAAAATACTGTAATCTACAACAACAACGGCGAAAAAGCAGAAGCAGTAAAGATGGGCGACAATGTAACTGTTTGCACAGAGTCATTGCTTCTCACAATGGATATAAAAGAAGCAAAGGCTTTGATTATAAATGATGAAGAATCAGTAAACGCTGTATATGTTGATACATTCAACAAGACAGAAATGGGTCTTTTAAGCTCAGACGGTGAGCTTGTTCTTAACGTCGAGGACGAGAAGATTGCAGAGTACGACGGCAAAGAGCTTTTGGTATTCTATGAGTTTGCTACAATGAGTATTCCTGCTCAGACAAACCCGACAGCAGTAGTTGTTCTCAGCGACGGCGAGGTTGCAGGTACACAGAGTGTTGAAATTTCATTCAAGGTTGGCGACAGCATCTTGAAGATAAACGGTGAGGACGTTGAGGTTGAAACACCGTATGTAGTTGGTGCAGGTACAACACTTGTTCCGTTAAGAGTTATATCAGAGGCATTCGGTGCAGAGGTTAACTGGGACGGAGAAACAAAGACAGTTGTTATAGTTCACAATGAGAACACAATAACAATTCAGATTGATAACAACAAAGCATTTGTAAATGACGGTGAAGAAACACTTGCAGAAGCTCCGCAGCTTACAGAAAACGGCTTCACAATGGTTCCGTTGAGATTCATCTCAGAAACATTGGGTGCAGAAGTAAGCTATGACGAGGCTACACAGGGTATAACAGTATCAATGTAATAAAGGAAAAAGGCTGTTTTCACAGCCTTTTTGCGTATAAAAATTGTGTGGCAACAAGTAGAGCCTGCATCCATGCACTATTATGTATTAACAAAAAAGTGCATGGTAAAGACCATGCACAAAAAATGCAAGTCTCAACAGTCGCTAAACATATTTTAACACCAACATAAGAATGCTAAATAGAGCCTGCATTTTTATCAAAACAAAAAACAGACTTATGTCGGTATATTAAATATGTTTAGCAAATATAGTATAACACAAATATTTACTTTAGTCAATATTATTTTAATGTACGCAGAGCTTTCGGGTAATGATTTTTTATAATCCCGTTTGATGCTTTGCCCCAGCCGATTATATATCCGTCACAGGATACAACGCACCAGCCGTTAAGACCGCTAAATTCTATCGTTTCACCGTGCATATATTTTGAGATTTCAATTGAATCAACTGTAAAATCAGCACGAGAGATATACATATCACTTACTAATGCGTGAGAAAGTGCATGTGACGGTTCAAATCTATTTTTTTTGACTTCTCCTAAATGTAACCCGCATCTTACAACCTTTATTCCGTCAAGATTAATATCTTCGGGCAAGAGATAGAGATTATCTCCAAATAAAACAAACTTACCATCAAGCTTCGTTTTTAAAGTTTTCTTCTCAAAATCACGATAGAGTTTTATTGCATTATCAAGTAATGTATCTTTTTTGCCCTCTTTCTTTTTGGCTTTATTGGAATGGATTTCGGTTTCTTCTGTTTTTCTTAAAAGTGCTGTGAAATGTCCTTCTCCGTTATGCTTGTGCGGAAAAATACGTCGACATTTTTTTATGTCCGGAAATTCGCCTATTCCGTCTGAAAGCATATCAAGACATGGAATATCACAAATTTCCATACCATATTTTTCAACCATATACTGAACAACAGCCTCGTTTTCATCATATGAAAATGTGCAAGTCGAGTACATTATATATCCTCCGCATTTAAGCATTTTATATGCATCGTCAAGAATTTTTTTCTGGCGGATTCCGCATGAAATTGTATGCTCTTCACTCCATTCATCAACTGCTTGCGGCTCTTTTCTGAACATTCCCTCACCGGAACAGGGAGCATCTACAATAATTCCGTCAAAGAAGGACGGAAATTTATCAGCAAGCTTTTGTGGTGATTCGTTTGTTACAATAGTATTTATAAGTCCCATTCTTTCAACGTTTTCTGAAAGAATAAGTGAACGTTTAGGGACTATCTCATTTGAAATAAGTAAGCCTTTATTATTCATACGTGCAGCAATCTGGGTAGTTTTACCTCCCGGTGCAGCACATAAATCAAGAATATGCGGGTTTTCGCAAAGCGGCAATCCAACGGCAGCCGACATTGCAGACGGCTCCTGAAAATAGAAAACACCTGCGCCGTGATATGGGTGGTTTCCGCTAAGGTTGGATTTATCAGTATAATATCCGTTTTTACACCATTCAACGCTTGAAATTACATCAAGCTTGTCTGCACTATTACATTTTAATGTGTTTACACGTATACCCTGATTAATCCTTGTATCATATGATTTAATAAATTCATTGTACTCATCGCCGAGCATATT
>CAYMCT010000156.1:0-4132 GCA_964389075.1 uncultured Lachnospiraceae bacterium | reverse complement strand
TACATAGAAATGCTTCATTCCGAGTACACGCCAGCTTGCTTCACGCATAACTGCAAATGCCTCAGGAAGAAGGTCATCCAGTGTTTCGCCATTGTTGTAACGCTCTTTAAACTCGGCAGTCTTTGCTTTGAGCTCAGAGTCTGAAAGCTTTTCTATTTCCGGTTCAAGGTCAACAACCTTTTTTGCAATAGGGTGCACACGCTTGAGCTCGCGCTCTGAATATGTGCCGAACAATTTATCGAATAAACTCATTTTTTCACCTCATAAATATATTTGAATTTATCATTGAAAGTCAAAGCTTTGTATAAAAGTATACTACCTATCATTATACCACAAACTTTTTGATATTACCACTGTTTTTTGAAAAAAGCTCAATAAAAAGTGAAATATTTTCCAAATAAAGAGTTATATAAGCCGAAATTATGCGGTTGGTCACAAATTGTTCATAAACCGTACATCAAACAAATACAATTTTTTTGGGAAATTTCTATTGACAAACTCAACGAATGTGATATAATGAAGATACAAAGGTCAAAGAAAGTCAAAGTCAAACTGATCGTACGATTAGTATAAACACAAGGAAGTGATTTTATGGGAATGTCAGACAGAATCGAAGCGTTCATACTGGAGTTGATGAAGCAGGAGCAGGATGAATGGCTCAAAATTCAGCGTAATGAGCTTGCTCAGATTTTCGGTTGTGTTCCGTCGCAGATAAATTATGTTATATCCACACGTTTTAATCCTGAAAGAGGATATATGGTTGAGTCAAGACGTGGCGGAGGCGGTTGTGTAAGGATACGCCGTGTGCCGCAAGGGGGACTTACTGCTGTATATATAGGAAATGAAATAACTGAGCGTGATGCATTCGTGATGGTATCGCAAATTGCGGCTTCGGGCGGTATAAGCAAAAAGGAAGCGGCGGTTATGCAGGCGGCACTTGCAAACAGAGCGCTTGCGGCTGCATCGGAGAAGGACAGAGTAAGAGCTGATATATTAAGAAATATGATAAACGTACTTAGTTAAGAGGAGGAATGTTCTATGATGGATTTATTTTCAGAGTTTTTTGATATGTTTGACAGTCTGGAGATGCTGGGAGTACAGCCTGTTATGAAGGATAACCGTAAATGTTCGGTATGCGGACATACCTGGAGTGACTTTAACAGAACCAGAAAATTTGGTTGCGGCGAATGCTATAAGGTATTCAGGGATAGCGTAGAAAACGTGCTAAGACAGACACACCAAAGCTCACAGCACATAGGCAAAATCCCGTCAAAATCGGGCGCAGAGGTGAAAGCGAAGCGCAGACTTGAAGAGCTTAAACGACAGCTTAAAGATGCAGTAAGCAAAGAAGATTATGAATCTGCGGCGAAAATACACGCAGAGATTAAAGCTATCGAAGGAGGCGGAATAAAATGATCTGGTATAACGATTTAAACGATGGCATAGTTATTTCAACACGTATAAGGCTTGCGAGAAACCTCGATAAAACACCGTTTCCGTCATCGCTTGCGGGTGATAAAAAAACAGAGGCTCTGAAAACGCTGAAAGCGTCAATACTCCAGAGTAATTCAACGCTTTCAAAGGAGTTTAACGAGTTTAATCTTGATGCGTTAAGTGACACCGAAAAGGTATCAATGCTTGAAGAGCATCTTATAAGTCCGCAGATGCTGAAAGGCAAAGGTCACTGTGTGCTTGTAAATAAAGATAAGACAATGAGTATAATGTTTATGGAAGAGGATCATATAAGACTGCAGGTAATTATGGGCGGATATTGTCTTGATGAAGCGTTTGATCTTGCCGATAAGGTTGACAACGTAATCGAAGAAAGCGTAACATATTCGTTTGACGAAAAATTCGGATATCTTACTGCTTGCCCTACAAATGTAGGTACGGGTCTGAGAGCGTCTGTAATGATGCATTTGCCGGGCCTTACCCTTACCGGCAACATTGCACGGGTACTTCAATCGGTATCGGGTGTAGGAATATCGGTAAGAGGTCTTTACGGTGAAGGCACAAATTCCGAAGGCTGTCTGTATCAGATTTCGAACAGTGCAACTCTGGGACTTACAGAAAAGGAGATAATCGAAAAGGTAAAGGCGATTGTAAGCAAAATATCAGAGCTTGAAAAACAGGCAAGGGACAGTCTTAACAGTAAGCACAATACAGAGCTTTGCGATAAGCTGTACCGTTCGTACGGAATACTGAAATATGCACGAAGCGTAACCTCGGCAGAAGCGAAAAAGATGCTTTCGGATGTTATGCTTGGTCAGAATATGGGAATAATTCCAAGTGACGGCAATATGACTCCGCTTGAACTGATAGTAAAAACTGCACCGTCGGTGCTGTCGGCAGGCAAGGAGCTTTCGCCGGCGGAGAGAGATACAGCCAGAGCAGAGTTAATAAGGGAAAATATATAAAACTGTAATGGGAGGTTGAATAGTATGTTATTTTCAAATTTTACAGAACGGGCAAGAATTGCAATAAGTGAAGCGCACGCAACTGCCTGCAGACTGGGTCACCGCTATATAGGCAGTGAGCATATTGTGGCAGGACTTGTTAAGGCGGATTCCGGTGTTGCTGCGAATCTGCTCGCCAATGCAGGAATAACCGAAGAACGGGTAATAGAAAAGATAACAGAGCTTACAGGCTCAGGTGAAAGCATAAGTACACAGACAGAGCTGACTATGACGCCGAGAACGAAGCGTATTTTGCAACGTGCGGCAATTGAGGCTCGGGATATGGGGCATAACTATATCGGAACAGAGCATATTCTTATGGCGGTTTTGCGTGATCAGGATAGTGTAGCAGTGAGAGTTCTTGTTTCGCTGGGGCTTGATATAAGCCGTGTATATCACGAGCTTGTTGATACGTTCAGTGCAGGTGTGACGGATGCTGTGCAGGGCGGAGCGTATACGTCGGCAAAGAAGGGCAATTCAGAGACACCTGTGCTTGACGAATACGGCAGAGATTTTACCGACCTCGCACGTGAGAATAAGTTTGACCCTGTAATCGGCAGAAGCAAAGAAATAGAGCGTGTGATTCAGATTTTGTCAAGACGGACAAAGAACAATCCGTGCCTTATCGGCGAGCCGGGTGTGGGTAAAACGGCAGTTGTTGAGGGGCTTGCGCAAAAAATTGTTTCAGGCGATGTGCCTGAAATGCTTAAAGCAAAACGTCTTGTATCGGTTGATCTTTCGGCAATGATAGCCGGAGCGAAATACCGTGGCGAATTTGAGGAACGACTTAAAAAGGTTATTGATGAGGTTACAAAATCAAGCGACGTTATCCTTTTTGTTGATGAATTCCACACAATCGTGGGTGCAGGCAGTGCCGAAGGCTCTCTTGATGCATCGAATATATTAAAGCCGTTTCTTGCACGTGGTGAGTTGCAGTTAATCGGAGCAACCACACTGAAAGAATACAAAAAACACATCGAAAAGGACGCCGCTCTTGAACGTCGTTTTCAGCCTGTAACAGTGGGTGAACCGACAATTGACGAAACGGTAGAAATATTAAAGGGTATCCGTGATAAGTACGAAGCACATCACGGTGTAACCATTACCGATGAAGCGTTAAAGGCGGCGGCAGAAATGTCAGCAAGATATATAACTGACAGATTTTTGCCGGATAAGGCTATTGATTTGATAGATGAAGCATCATCAAAAAAACATCTCGGTTCGCAGACTGCACCGCCTGAATTGAAGGAAAAGGAAAAAGAGCTTGAAAAGCTTTTAAGTGAGCGTGAAGAGGCGGTAAACTCACAGGAATATGAGAAAGCCGCACAGATACGTGACAAGGAAAAGGCATTAAAGAGTGAAATCGATGAAATGACAAAGTCATGGAAGGGTGATTCGACTTCATCAAAGCTTGTGGTTACAGATGATGATATCGCAGGAATCCTGTCAGACTGGACCAATATCCCTGCATCGAAGCTGAAACAGGAGGAAATGGAAAAGCTCCGTAATCTGGAGGAGCTTCTTCATTCAAGAGTTATAGGACAGAACGAGGCGGTAACGGCAGTTGCAAAGGCAATCAAGCGTGGTAGGGCAGGTCTTAAAGACCCGAAACGTCCGATTGGCTCGTTCCTGTTCTTGGGCCCTACCGGTGTAGGTAAAACGGAGCTTACAAAAAC
>CAYMCT010000155.1:0-4134 GCA_964389075.1 uncultured Lachnospiraceae bacterium | reverse complement strand
AGGTCGTGACGGCTGGGCAACTGCGGAGTACAGTCCGGAGGTTCAGGCAGAGGATTTAAGAGAGCTTTTTGAGCTTATCGTAAGAGAAATTCCGTGTCCTGAATGTGACGATGACGGTCCGTTTCAGATGCTTGTTTCAAATATTGACTACGACGATTATACAGGTAGAATTGCCGTAGGCAAAATTGAACGTGGCAGCGTGAAGACGAATATGCCGGTTGCTATTTGTCGGGCAGACGGTAAAACTGGTCACGCAAAAGCAACAAAGCTTTATACATTTGAGGGACTTTTAAAATCGCAGACGGACGAGGTCGGAGCAGGTGATGTTGTTGCAATTTCGGGTATTGCCGATATTAATATAGGCGAAACAATATGCGACCCGAACAATCTTGAACCGCTTCCGTTTGTAAAGATTGATGATCCTGTATTGTCAATGACATTCAGTGTAAATGACAGTCCGTTCGCCGGTCAGGACGGTAAGTTTGTAACATCACGTCATCTTCGTGACAGGCTTTATAAGGAGCTTGATTCGAACGTAAGCCTGCGTGTTGAGGATACCGACACAACAGAGGCATTTACCGTATCAGGCAGAGGTGAGCTGCATCTTTCGGTGCTTATTGAAAATATGCGCCGTGAGGGCTATGAGTTCCAGGTTTCAAATCCGGTAGTAATATATAAGGAAATAGACGGTGTTAAATGTGAACCGGTTGAACGTCTTACTATTGATGTGCCGACAGATTATACAGGTGCGGTAATGGATCAGGTGGTAAACAGAATGGGTAACATGACAAATATGTCACCGACTGCCCAGAACTATACAAGACTTGAGTTCCTTATTCCGTCACGAGGTCTTATCGGATTCAGAAGTGAAATTATGACAGCTACAAAGGGTACAGCTATCGTAAACAGTATCCTTGAATGTTATGAGCCGTACAAGGGCGATTTCGCTCCAAGAAACAGAGGTACGCTTATTGCCTGGGAGGACGGCGAGAGTATAACTTACGGTCTTTACAACGCACAGGAGAGAGGTACTCTATTTATCGGCCCTAATGTAAAGGTATATGAGGGTATGATTGTAGGCGAATGTTCACGTAATGAGGATATTACCGTAAATGTCTGTAAGAGGAAGCACGCTACAAATACTCGTGCTTCGGGTTCGGACGATGCATTGAAGCTTGTTCCGCCTAAAGATTTGTCGCTTGAGCAGTGTCTTGACTTCATCGCAGACGATGAGCTTTTAGAGGTTACACCAAATTATTTGAGAATGAGAAAGCGTATCTTAAAGACTGATTTAAGAGGAAAAGCTGCGGCAAGAAAAAATAAATAAAAAAGTATTAAAAAGCGGTTGACAATTCTTGATTTTGCTGATAAAATAAAGAGAACTATAGATTTTAAGATGGGGAGGAGTTCACCTTGAGTATGACAGGTGCAGATTTAGCGATCAAAGCGCTTGAGAATAACGGTGTTAAGGTTATTTTCGGATACCCGGGCGCTGCGAATGCTCCGATTATAGAAAGTATATCACATTCTTCAATAGATTATGTGTTGTCAAGAAATGAGCAGGGTGCTGCTCATATGGCATCAGGCTACGGACGTGTCAGTAAGTGTGCAGGTGTATGTACTGCAACATCAGGTCCGGGAGCGACTAACCTTATAACAGCGATTGCAACAGCATATATGGATTCAATTCCGATGATTGCGCTTACAGGACAGGTTAAGCGTGAGCTTATCGGAAAGGATGCTTTCCAGGAAGTAGACATTATTGGTGCCACGCTTCCATTTACTAAGCACAGCTATCTTGTAAAAGAGCTTGAGGATATTCCAAGAATAGTAAACGAGGCAATGCATATTGCAACAACAGGCAGACCGGGACCGGTTCTTATCGACTTCCCGATGGATGTTTTGAAGATGAAGTATGACGGAGAAGAGAATACCGAGATTAACTTACGTGGCTATAAGCTGCCGGGTAAGGCGAATGAGGGTCAGGTGAAAAAGGTTGCCGAAGCACTCAAAAAGGCAAAGAAGCCTGTAATTCTTGCCGGCGGCGGTATCAGCTTATCAGGCGCAGTTGCTGAGGTAAACAAGCTTATTGACAAGACAAATATTCCGGTTGTATCAACAATGATGGGCCTGGGTGTTCTTGAATCAAAGGACAAGCGGTTTTACGGAATGATAGGCTCTCACGGCGTAAAGCGTGCCAACAAGATTTTAAACCGTTCAGACCTCATAATTGCGTTGGGTACAAGGCTTGGTGACAGAACTGTTGCAAATGCAAGAGTTGACGAAATGGCAGCGAAGCTTGTACATATAGACATTGACCCGGCAGAAATAGGCAAAAATATGCAGCCTATGATTCCGGTTGTAGGTGATATAAAGGACGTTACAACACAGCTTATCAATATGCTTGAGGGCTACAGTGCAAATGCAGAGTGGCTTGATGAAGCAGAAGAGATCCGTGCTTCGCTTACACGTGAGAATAAGCATGAGGACTGTGGTGTTGTTAATCCGAAATATTTCCTCGAAAGACTTTCAGAAATAACTGATTCGAATATCTATCTCACAACAGAGGTTGGACAGAACCAGATATGGAGTGCAAACCATTACAACATAAAGAAGCCTGAAGGCTTCCTTACATCGGGCGGATTCGGAACGATGGGATATGGCTTGCCGTCAGCTATTGGTGCGTCACGTGCGCAGAGCGATATTCCGGTTGTTGCGATTATGGGCGACGGCAGCTTCCAGATGGACTTGCCGGAGCTTGGAACTATGATGCAGTATGACATTCCTGTAAAGATGGTTGTATTCAAGAACGACCGTTTGGGTATGGTTCATGAGCATCAGTATCTTCTTTATAATAAGAACTACCAGATGGTAGACCTTAAGGGCAGCCCGAACTTCAACAAGCTTGCTGACGCCTACGGAATAAAGAACGGCAACGTATCTGAAAATTCTAAGGTTGATGAAGCTATAAAGACAATGCTTGCTGACAAGGAAAGCTATCTGCTTGTAGTAGACGTAAGCCCGTATGAGCCTACCGGCGACGCACTTAACGAAAACGAAATTGAAGCAGGAAAGGAGTAATAGGTATGGAAAAATACACATTATCAGTTCTTGTTGAAAATAACGCAGGTGTACTTTCAAGAGTCGTAGGACTTTTTACACGCCGTGGCTTTAATATCCATTCGTTGTCGGTTGGACCTACTGCTGATGAGGAGATTTCACGTATCACTATCGAAGTGAAGGGTGACGTTTATATGGTAGAGCAGGTTTCAAAGCAGCTTTCAAAGATTATGGAAGTAATTAAGATTAAAACTCTTAAAGACAGCGAGATGGTAAAACGGGGACTTGTACTTATCAAGATTAAGTCGAACACTAAAAACAGAGGCGAGATTATTGAGATTGCTAACGTATTCAGAGCAAACATAATCGACATCTCTACAAGTACAATAACAGCAGAAATTACCGGTTCAGATCAGAAGATTGAAGCATTCCTGAAAATGCTCGAACCGTACGGCATCGAAGAAATCGCACGTACCGGTATGACGGCGCTTGAGCGAGGCTCAAATGTTCTCAAGCTCGACAGATAAAGAGAAAACGCACACAACTGCTGTTGGCGGTTCGAGTGTTTTTAATAAATATTCATATGTATTAAGGAAAAGAGGTAATACAAAATGGCAAAATCATTGGATCACGAGGCAAGAGTTTTCTATGAAAGCGATTGTAATCTCCAGTTACTTAACGGTAAGACGGTAGCTATCATCGGTTACGGTTCACAGGGTCACGCACACGCTAAGAACCTTAAGGATAGCGGTGTAAACGTAATCGTAGGTCTCAGAAAGGGCTCAAAGAGTGCTGCAAAGGCTGAGGCATACGGCATTCCGGTATATGAAACAGCAGAGGCTGCTAAGAAGGCAGATATGATTATGATTCTTACTCCGGATGAGAAGCAGGCTGCAATTTACAAGAACGACATCGAGCCAAACCTTGAGGAAGGTAATATGCTCCTTTTTGCACACGGCTTCAACATCCACTTCAAGCAGATCGTTCCGCCGGCAGGTGTTGACGTAGCTATGGTTGCTCCGAAGGGACCGGGTCACACAGTACGTTCAGAGTACGAAGAGGGTAAGGGTGTTC
>CAYMCT010000154.1:0-4150 GCA_964389075.1 uncultured Lachnospiraceae bacterium | reverse complement strand
GTTCTGATAGCATCATTTTCGAGCTATAATTCAATATTGAAAAGTAACGGTTTTTTACTTTACCCGCAGGAGTTTACTTTAGAAGCATACAAGATGGCATTTAAAAACCCAATGATTTTCAGAGGGTTTATGAATACGATTTTTGTGGTGGTTGCCGGTGTGGCGGTCAATCTGATTATGACGGCAATAGGAGCGTATTTCCTTACAAGACGTGATGTAAAGCTTCAAAAGCCGATTATGATTCTTATAGTATTGACTATGTATTTCTCAGGCGGAATGATACCGTTTTATTTCACAGTAAGAGATTTGGGTCTGGACGGTTCAATGTGGTCGCTTGTGTTCCCTACAGCGATTAATACATTCAATTTGATTATAATGAAGGTATCGTTTTCAGAGATACCCCGTTCGCTGGAGGAATCTGTCGAAATCGACGGCGGCGGTCATTTTACGGTACTGTTTAAGGTGGTTATTCCGCTTTCAAAAGCAACCTTTGCTGTAATCGGACTTTATTATGCGGTCGCACATTGGAATGCATGGTTTAACGCTATGCTGTTCCTCAGCGAAAGAGAGCAGTTCCCAATACAGCTGATACTACGTGAAATATTAATTCAGAACAATATGGCAGGTATGAATGAAGGCGTGAGTGCCGCTGATGCTGATTATATTGGTGAAACAATAAAATACGCAGTAATAGTAATATCAACATTACCTATTTTATTTGTTTATCCTTTCCTGCAGAAGTACTTTGTTCATGGCGTTATGGTAGGTGCAGTCAAGGGATAATTTTTCGGAAGGAGGTAGTGGATATAAATATGAAAAAACTGATTTGTTTAACAGCAGTCTGTGCAATTCTGTGCAGTATGCTTACCCCTGTATCGGCGGAGCTTGCAAAAAGCAGTTACGATTTTGAGGAGTACAGATTTACTGTAAACGGAAGCAGCGACAGCAGTTTTGTTACGGTGATTGTAGCTCCTTATGAAACAGACGTTGATACCATTGATGTAGATACTATCAATTCGGACGGAAATATTTTATATAAGGTTGTTAAAACAGAGAACGGAGAATATTCTGACAGCTTTTTGCTGCCGGAAACTCTTGCTTCGGGAAGATACACTGTAAATATTTTTGAAAAGGATACAATCCGTAAGCTTGACTTGATTAAAGCAGCTAAAGAAGCCAAATCAGTGCTTGAATCGCTTAACGGTATGAGTGCTGACGATATGCGCAGTGCGGTTAACAGAAACAAGCAGATGTTGGGTCTGGAAAGCAATTTTTTTGCTGATACATACATCGCTGCTTTAGCTGATATTAAAAATAAGATAAAAAATCTTTCGGCTGATGAGGTTCTTTCAATGTATGCAGTATACGAGGGAATTGAAAGAATAAATAATAAATCTATTACCGTTGATGAATATTTTGAGAGATATTCTTTGTATCTCGGTAATGACATTATAGAAAACTATGAGTCGCTGAGTGACGGTGCAAAAACCGGTTTAGCTGAGGTTTTTGCCGGCTTATCACCTGAGGCTAAGGCACATGCGGAATATTTCGATGAGGCTTTTCTTATCGGTGAAATAAAGGCGACAGAAAATTATAAAGAATTACAAAATACAGTAATTGATTATTTCAGAGAGAATAATACTGATACAAGTGATTATGATGCACTTTCAAATTCAAAGAAGGACGATGTATTTGTAAGTATGCGTGAAGAGCTTGATAAGATCGTATCTTACGCTTCATTGGAAACTGTTTTTGAAAGCTGTGTATCGGAAATTGCAAAAAAAGCAAGTAATAAAAAAGGCAGCAGCGGAGGCGGTGGCGGCGGTGAAACCACGATGGGCACCTTAGCCTCGGCAAACCAGACTGTTGTGAATAATGTTTTGCAGAATCAATCGGGTACGACTTCAAATGCAGACAGTGCATTTTCTGATATATCAGGTCATTGGGCGAGTGAAAATATTATTTCACTGGCACGTCAGGGCATAGTAAGCGGTGACGGTGATGGTACATTCCGTCCTCAGGATTCGGTTACACGTGCTGAATTTGTAACGATGATTTCAAAGGCAATGAATATTGCATCAGGCTCAGGCTCGCAGTTTGTTGATGTAACTGCCGGTGACTGGTTCTACTCATATGTTTACGGTGCTGCAAATGCAGGAATAGTAAACGGAGTGAGCGACACAAGCTTTGCACCGGGCAGTAATATAACACGTCAGGATGCCGCAGTAATGATTTACAGAGCATCAGGACAAGGCTATAACGGCAATGAAATTAACTTCTCTGATAAGGCTCTGATTGCAGATTATGCACAGGAGGCGGTTGCATCGCTCAGCAACAACGGCATTATAGAAGGTAATGAGGGTAGCTTCAATCCTGTAAATATGATTACAAGAGCAGAGGCTGCGACTATGATTTACAGACTATTGTCAACACCTGTCGGTATGGAAAAGCAAATCAGCAGCTACGACGAGTACGGCAAAGCGAAAACGCTTGTTGAAGCCTTGACGGGAAAGGAACAGCTTTCAGCTCTTGACAGTGATGCTCAGGTTTCACGGGCTGATTTTGTTGAATTGCTCATTAATGTGATGCAAAAGCCTGTTGTAACAGACACAGAACATACATTTTCTGATGTAGAAAAAGACAGTGAAGCAGGAAAGTATATATATACTGCGTTGAACTACGGCTGGATTGAGGCAACAAGCTCCTTTAATCCTGATGATAAAATAAGCCTGAGTGAAGCGATAAAGTATGCAGTATGTGCTGCAGACGGCAAGAAGCTTGCGGAATTCAGAGGCGGATATCCGGCAGGCTACTACAGTGTTGCTGATGAAGCGGAATTTTTAGAGGATATAAATTCTGCAGATGAATTCACTAAAGAAACAGCCTTTGTTCTTATGTATAATATACTCAATGCCGGCGTTATCGAGCTGAGTATTGACGGTTATGAAAGCTATAGCTTTGTACAGAAGGACGAGCTGTACATGACAAGACTTTACGATGCATATGTAGAAGAAGGTCTTATAAGAGCAACATCGTTCAATTCACTGGATTATACGGCAGCCGTTAAAGAGGATAACTTCATTACGGTTGGTGACACTAAAATAATGTATGATGATGTTACGGATGATATTCTCGGCTATAATGCAGAGGTGTATTATATTGACAATGAAGGAGAGAACCGTGCTGTTCTTGTGAATCTTACAGATAATACAACTATTACTATCGGAGTAAGAGATGCGTCACTTGACGGCAGAACCGTTACATATGATGATAACGGACGTAATAAGAAGTTTAAAATTTCTTCGGAATGTTTCTATGTATATAACGGACGTACTGAAAAGAAATTTTCTGACGAGCTGTTCGGTAACAGTGACACTACAATGACATTTGTAGACAATGATGAGGACGGCACATACGACATCGCATATGCAAACGTGTACGAATACGTTGTTGTCAATAATGTTGACAGAGAGGGTAAGCTCATAAGTGATGCTAACGACAGCAAGGTTCTTATAGACCTGAACAAGCTTGTTCGTGATGACAGCATATACAGTGCTGTGGGTGAGGAGCGTACACTGTACAACATTGGCAAAAACACAGTCCTTGAGGTTAAACGCAGCCGTGACGAACAGCTGGTTGATATAAAAATCACGGAAAGTACTCTCAGCGGAGTGTTAAGTGCTGTGCGTTACGATGATAATATCGCAGTTGTAAACGGACAGGAATATAAGCTCACAGATTATTTTGTGAAATGGTATAAGGACGAGGCACGTCTCGGTGTAGAGTTGGCAATGACAGTATCATCTGACGGTGCAATAATATGTATCGGAGACGGTGCAGAAGCCGAGCTTTATGCATATCTTATGAAGGCGATTATATACGAGGATGAGACAAGCGGTATGAAGCTGCTTTCGGAGAACAACAGTGTTGAGCGGTATAATTTCGCCGATAAGGTTATTCTTGACGGAGATAAAGTAAACAGTAGCGACAGCTCGTTCCATACATTTATAGATTCGACTGAAAATCAGTTAATCAGGTTCAAGCTTGACAGTGAGGGTAAGGTTTCGGTGCTTGATACATATGAATTATACGACGGAATATCAGAAATATCCTCATACAGCGGAAATGACTGTCTTACTAAATTCACATT
>CAYMCT010000153.1:0-4170 GCA_964389075.1 uncultured Lachnospiraceae bacterium | reverse complement strand
TCGGAAACGCACATGGGCGTGACCAAAGCGTTATCCTCCTATGCCCGCCGTAGGCTCTTTGTTCTATAAAGAAAAACGGCATATATAACCTATGCCGCTTCATCAGAAACAATATTATTTTTTCAGTATCTTATTTATCAATAAACAAATGTCTCGGTAAACCGTCTACCATAAACGGATTGAGTTCACCGATTATAAGCGGTGACGCATACTCGATAAATTCATCTGATACATATGTGTTATCGTTAGTAATCCATTCACCCGGAACACACTTTTCAAGATTTGCTATTAAATTAACATCGTATACAGATGTTTTCATCTGATACGGCTTATTGGATATTCTCTGGAATATTATCATCTTGCCCGATTCACCGTTAAGTGACGCACGCACTGCGTCTGCTCCTGCAAAATATGCTTCGGTTATATCACAGCGTGACACAATATGTGATGCACATCTTTGCAGTGTTGAGAAAACAATTCCTCTCGACTTAATTCCCAGCTCTGCGGTTATAAAATCCGACAGTCCCAGCGCAGTTCCGCCAAGCATTTTGTGTCCGAATACGTCTGCCGACTGAGTTGAACTCTCACAAACATATTTTCCGTCCGATGTTTTAATTCCTTCGGATACAGCTATTATAACAGCACTCTGATGCTTTTTTACTTCCTTTATTTTGTTAATAAAATCGTTATGATTAAACTCCACCTCAGGTAAATATATGAGATCGGGGCCTGTGCAATCCTCAGCACGTGAGAGTGCCGTTGCGGCTGTGAGCCAACCGGCGTTTCGTCCCATAATTTCAACAACAGTTACTGCATCAACATCATACGTTTTTGTGTCACGTATGATTTCTTTCATTGCTGATGCAATATATTTTGCAGCACTGCCATAGCCAGGTGTATGGTCTGTTACCGTAAGGTCGTTATCTATCGTTTTTGGGATTCCCACGAACGTTATATCGCTTCCGATACACTTAGCGTAATTTGCAAGCTTCTTTGTAGTATCCATCGAATCATTTCCGCCGATATAAAGGAAATGCTTTACCTCAAGCTCATTAAGTATTTTAAAAAGCTTTTCATAAAGCTCCGAATTATCACCGTAATCGGGTAATTTGAATCTGCAAGTACCCAAAAACGATGAAGGTGTACGTTTTAAAAGCTCTATGTCAAGGTCAGAGGTTATATAATCCTCCAAATCCACATAGTTACCTTTCAGCAGTCCCTCAATGCCGAAACGCATACCGTATACTTTTTTTACCCCGCAGTCCTTTGCAGTTTTAAACACTCCTGCAAGACTTGAATTGATAACCGAGGTCGGCCCTCCCGACTGACCTACTATGACATTTCCGTTAATCATTAAACCGTTTTTATCCTCCTGATGTTTATAATGTTACTCCGTCCTTAAAAATCGAAATCTCACGATAACCGTTTTCTTCATTCTTAGTCTGCTTGCCTTCTGCTACAGCTATTACATAGTTAAAGAATGCCTCGTCAAGGTTTTCACCGTCTATAATAGGGCCCGCATTAAAGTCTATCCAGTTCTTTTTATGCTCTGCAAGTGCTGTATTTGTTGCCACCTTAACAGTCGGAACAGGTGCACCTACAGGTGTACCACGACCTGTCGAGAACAGAACCATATGACAACCTGATGCCGTAAGATTTGTTACAGCTACTATATCATTACCCGGACCGGTTAAAAGGTTAAGTCCCTTTGACTTCACGTGCTCACCTATTTCGATAACATCCATAACTGTACCCGAACCGCTCTTCTGAACACAGCCGAGGGATTTATCTTCAAGCGTTGTAATTCCGCCTGCCTTGTTACCCGGAGACGGGTTTTCATATACAACCTGATTATGGCTTGTGAAATAGTCCTTGAAATCGTTTATAAGTGCAACAACCTTTTTAAAGGTTGTCTCGTCCTTTGCACGGTTCATAAGTATCGTTTCAGCACCGAACATTTCCGGAACCTCGGTAAGAACCGTACTTGCTCCGTATGCATTTACCATATCGGACAATCTGCCTATAAGCGGATTTGCTGTAAGTCCCGAAAAACCGTCAGAACCGCCGCATTTGAGACCGATTACAAGATTTGATATGTCGCAGTCTGTTCTTTCTTCTTTAGAAGCACGCTCTGCCAGCTCGCCAATTAAAGCAAGTGCATCCTCAATCTCGTCCTCGCTCTCCTGTGCAACAAGGAATTTAACACGCTCATCGTCCCATTCCTTGAGCTCCTCTTTAAATACAGCTATATTGTTATTCTCACAGCCAAGACCTAAAACAAGCACACCCGACGCATTCGGGTGGTTTATAAGACCTTTCAGCACCTTCTGCGTTGTTTTCTGGTCATCACCAAGCTGTGAGCAACCGAACGGATGCACAAAGGTATAAATACCGTCGCACATTCCACCGTAACGCTCGTTTGCAATCTTTGCAATGCGTTCAGCCGCACGGTTTACACATCCGACTGTATTAATTATCCATATCTCGTTACGTATACCTACCTCGCCGTTTTTACGCATATAACCCTTGAATGTACCTCTTTTAGGCTCAGGCTTTTCACATTCAACCTTGTTATATGTATACTCAAGCACTCCCGAAAGGTTAGTTTTTGTATTATGAGTGTGAACGTGCTCACCCTCTTTAATATCCTCTGTTGCATAGCCTATCGGATAGCCGTACTTTATGATATTTTCACCCTTTTTAATATCACAAAGAGCCTTTTTATGTCCGCTTTTGTCACCGTCAAGCATCACGGCAACGTTATCGTTTTTATGTATTTTCAGTATCATAAGATTTCCTTTACTGCTGCCCTCATTCCGTTCTTTTCGATTGCTTCAACATAAGCTGAAATCTCGTTTTCCATGAATGAAAGGTCTGTACCCCAATAGTCCTCACGCTTTAATACGTCTGTAACCGATGCAGTTTTCATATATTCCATAATCTCTGCATCATCGTTTGCTTCTTCACCTCTGTAGAATACGATAAGTGCGGCAAGTGCAAATGAAAGAACCTGCGGCAGCTTATTGTATGTATCCTTATACTCAAGCAAGCTTGGCAGCACACGCACCTTGAACTTTGAAACAGAGTTAAGTGCAATGCTTAAAAGATAATGCTTGATAAACGGGTTCTTAAATCTTTCAATTACGGCATTTGCAAAGCTTTCAAGCTCGTCCTTCGGCAAATCGAGTGTCGGTATTATTTCTTCAAAAAGACCTTTATTGATATACTTCAAGAAGTCATCATCGTTCATCATCTCGCCTACCGTTTCAAGTCCTGCAAGACGTGCTGCAAGCACGCTCATTGTGTGCGCACCGTTCAAAATTCTTACCTTTCTCTTTTTGTACGGTGTTACATCATCTGTCCAAACAACGTTAAGACCAATCTTTGTAAACGGTAGTTCCTCTGCATACTTCTTGTCGCCCTCAATTACCCAGAGGTGGAATATCTCGGCTGTATTGATTACATTATCAAGATAACCAAAGCCCTCTTCCATTTCCTTTGCGGTATCACGGGGATAGCCTGTAACTATTCTGTCAACAAGTGTGTTTGTGAACTCGTTTTCGTCCTCAATCCACTTCTTGAAATCTGCACCGTAGCCGAAATCATCCGCATATTTAAGCACACATTCCTTTAAGCAATCGCCGTTCTTGTCGATTAGCTCACACGGAAGAAGAACAAATCCGCCAAGACCTGCGTCAAATCTCTTCTTCATAAACAATGTAAGTCTGCCCGGGAATGTAAGACCGTTAAAATCGTCTGTAGTCTGATTTGGTTTGTACTCAATACCTGCTTCGGTTGTGTTTGACACGATATAACGCATATTAGGGTTCAATGCACAGGCAAAGAAATCGTCTGTATCTCTGAAAGGGTTTATACCACGTGTTACGCAGTCAACAACTCTTGTTTCCTCTACCCTCTCGCCGTCCTGCAAGCCGCGAAGATACAAGCTGTAAAGTCCATCCTGCTCATTAATCATATCAATAAGACCCATCGGCAACGGCTGAACCAATACAACACCGAAATCGCCATTATGCTCCTTATTGAGTCTATCGAACATCCAGTCAACAAATCCTCTTAAAAAGTTACCCTCTCCAAACTGCAAAACTCTTTCCGTAAGCTTTGCAGGTGCTTGTCTATGTACTGGATCAGACACTGAGACTTTTGCATCCC
>CAYMCT010000152.1:0-4177 GCA_964389075.1 uncultured Lachnospiraceae bacterium | reverse complement strand
TCACGTCGGGGACACTAGATCCTAAGTCTAGCGCGTCTGCCAATTCCGCCACTGGTGCGTGTGCGTTTCGCAACAAATGGTATTATATCAAATATTGCGGCATTTGTCAATAGATAGTTTGCAATTTTTTTTAAAAACTTTGTGTTTTTGAAACTCTTTGCATAAAAAAACAGAGTTTTTGGTTCAAAATCCCAGTTTTTTAAAAAAAACAAATGAAACTTTTGGACTGTTGTGTTATAATGAAATACGTTAGATTGGGATTCTTTTTAGGGAGGGAACACAAGTGAGAGGAAAACTATTAAAAAAACTTATCGCAGGCATTTTAAGCTTGGCTATGCTTGCAAGCTTGGCAGTTGTGCCTGTAGTGGTGCAGGCTGAGGACTCGACTGTTATTTATGAGAGAGGCACAACAACAGCCTGGTCTGATACAGACTTGTCAAAGTGGATATTAAGCGGTGATGCTTCGGCAACACCGACAATTAATGCAACATATGGTTTGTATGCAGACAATAACCAGACAGGTTCGGTTACAAAGACATTTGAGTATTCTGACAATGCAGTTATTACATATGATGTAGATTTCTATACAGAAAGTAGTACAGGTAGAACATCAAACTACGCATATGTAAAGTTCGGTTCGGATGTTACTGTAGGATACAACAGTAATTATAATATGTTTTACAGCCTTGACAGCGGTGCAACATATAATGGAACTGCTATTACAGGCAATGTAAAAGGTCAGACTACAAACATAAAGGCAGTTATCAACACAAGCTCAAACACACTTTTAAGCCTTAGTGTTGATGGTACAGCGGTTGCAGCTGTAGCAAACACAAAGCTCGCCGATGCAACATACGGAAGTATCTCAATGGGCTTTACAAGAGGTGGCAGTGTTAACTGGAACACACAGTATGCTTTAACAAAGGTTAGTATATCCGAGATTATAGATACAACTACATACTATACAGTAAAATATAACGTTGACGGAACGGAAACAACTGAATCTGTTGCAGACGGTACTACTGCTTCAAACATCCCCGACACAGCAAAGACAGGCTATATATTCAAGGGCTGGGCGAAGGACGGTGATACAGCAAATCCTTTGTCAACAGATGCAGTTAAGGTAGCCCCTGTTACAGCTGATGTTACATATACAGCCATATATGAAAAAGATGCGAATTATGTTGAAAAAATTGTAAGTGCAGAGATAAGCGGTCCTGATTCAATGACAATCGGTGCTGATGCTGATACAGCGGCGGCTAATGACTATACCATTGTTTTGACAACTGATTTGGGAAATACATTGACAGCGGACGATGTACACAAAAGTGTTACAGATTTCAAGGTTAACTGGGAAATAGACGGATTCAAGACCGAGAATGATATAGCTGATAATTCATACTGTGACTACTACGGTGAATTTGCATCAAAGACAACTGACAATGTGACGGCTACATTTAATTTAAGAAAGAATGCGTCAATGAACTTCTACGGTTTAATGACAGCTACAGTTACATATAACGGCGAAACAATTACAGCAACAAAGCCGGTAGTGGCTATTTCCAACAAAGATATTCCTTCAAATCAGGTATTGCCTGAGGCCGGCTATCCATCAGATATGAACGATTATCCAGATTCGTTGGTGGGTTATGTAACAACGAAAGATACCTATAATGACGTTGTTGACTCAATTATCGGCGGCTGGAATATGGCAGGTTCTGACGGTAGCAGAAGTGCAACTGTAACAAGTGATGAAACAGGTAAGTTTATTCGTGTAAAGGGCGGAAGCAGTGGTTCAAGAGTTTTTAATAATCCAATTTCAAGCCCTGCGTCACAGTTGATATTTGAATATAATATAAGATATAACACAACAAACGGTACAATTTCGTTCTCGAGTGGTAATCCGTTCTGGACACAAACCGGATATGCTTTGCCGGTATGTGTTTCATATAATGGAAGTGCAATGATGCTTAATGAAACAGAACTTGCAAAAGATGGCTTAAGCACATCAATAAGCCAAAACACTTGGTACAAGGTAGTATTATCGGTAGACAAAACAAATGAAACATGTTATGTAATGGTTTATGACGCAACCGGAAGTTTCCTTGGCGAGACTGAAATGCCATGGAATGCGTCTTGCAATCCAACATATTTCGGTGTAACAGCTTCTAACGGAACGGTGGATGTTAATAATATCAAAGCATATTATCCTGTAGCTGATGAGAGTACATATACTCTCACTGCAACACAGAGTACTCTTTCGATAGATGACGGTGGCACATCAACACTTAGTGCTGAGGTAACAACGGCAGAGGGGTATCCGATTACAGGTGTTGCAACATGGACAGTTCTTGAAGACGATATGAAAGAAGGGGTTATAATTACTCCGGATGAAACAGATTCCCATACCGCAACCGTAACTCTTGCAGACGGGGCTGTTGCAGGTGCAGCTACAGTTCAGGTAAACATCGGTGGTTATACAAAGACGACTGAGCTTAATATCACCTCAACAGAGGATAGTGTTAAGTTTACAAAATCAAATTCAAATGTATCGGTTCCGTTTGACGGAACCAATACAACAGATTATGAGGCTATCGTAATAGATGGAAATGGTAATGATACGGGACGTAATGTAACACTTGCTGTTTATGATGAAAACAACAGTGCAGAGTATATATTGCCGACAGGCATTACGTTTGACAATAACAAGCTTACAGTTTCGGCAAATGCTAAGCCTTGCACATTCACAATAAGAGCAACCGGTGTAAATTCAGACGAGGTTGAAATTTCAAGATATACAAAGGTAACAGTATACAATCATTCGTTTGATTTCGGTACGGCTGATGCGGAGGATGGATACACAGCAGTTACAGCCGATACTGTTTATACCGAGTCAAAAGGCTATGGTATCACAGGTACAGCAACAGGGTCGGAAGATTGCATTGACGGTGCATTGACATTTAAGACAAAGGTAGACGAGGGTAAGGTTTATACGGTAACGGCTACATATAAAGGTTCGTTGCGTGCAGAGCCTGTAAACAGTGACCTTACAGCATATTCGTTAGGTTCGCAGACGGAGCTTGCAACAGCAACATACACCGTTCCTGTAATAGACGATGTGCTTGAGCTTTCGCTGACTGACTACACATATATCGTAGACGATAAGGGAACTGATGATAAATCTGATGATGAAACAGCAACCGTGCCGGCACAGATTTCATCAATAGTTATCACAAAGGTTGCTGACAAGACAGCAGGCGATAAGCCTGTTATATATGCAATAGGTGACTCAACACTTTCAAATAACGGCTCGTGGGCATATTATATTACCCATAATACAAAATTATTTACTGATTTGTATGAGCTTGCAGATTTTCAGAGCTGGGGACAAGGCGGTTCAAATCTGAGCTCATTCTATGGAAGATTCTGCGGTATTCTTACAAGAATTAATCCGGGTGATATACTGATGATTGGTAACTTCGGTACAAACGGCATGGGTTCAAGCTTTGAAGATGACTTCAATTACTATATAGATGCAGCAGAGGTAATGGGTGCGAAGATTATAATTCATTCATACACACCGCACGGTGCAGTAGGCGAAAAATATGTAGGAGGTTACAACTCAACTACACAGAAATTTACATCATACAGAACAGATTCATATGATAACATCGTAAGAGAGATAGCAGCGGAAAGAGCAGAAACTGACGAAAACTATCTTGGATTTGTAGACATAGGCAAGAGGGCTGATGCGGCATTTAACGCATATGTTGATGATTATGCGGCAAACGTCTACGAATCACGTGATGCAGCAGCGCAGGCTATTATAGCTTGTTTCCCTGACCATAATCATTACAGCGGTGTTGCATCAGAACTTATAGTAAACGGATATGGTGATGTGAAGGGTACTGCGCAGGGGATTATCGACATAATTAACAGTGCTCCTACTGTTACAGTAACAGCAGAGCAGATTGAAACAGCATCAAATGCAGACAGCATGCCTGCGGCGGCATATATGGCAGAGTTCAGCAACTTCACAGGCTATATTAACACTCTTACATGGACAATCAACAAGGCAGATGCAAGCGACACACTTGTTAAGGAAGAAGAATTAGACGGTACATACGTTTCGGGTAGTGCGATAGTGTTCGGAGCTGTAATTACAGTATCGGATATT
>CAYMCT010000151.1:0-4228 GCA_964389075.1 uncultured Lachnospiraceae bacterium | reverse complement strand
ACCCACACGACCAGCTTGGAAGGCTGGGATTCTACCATTGAACTACACCCGCATTTGATATTTCTGTCATATGACTTTAGTTATTTTAGCATAAAAGATTTGGTTTGTCAAGCCTTTTTTATAAATTTATTAAATTTTTTAAAATCTGCTTTTCTGTCATCTTTTTACGGTATATGTACTGGATAGAACGCAATGCATTCTATCCGTACGCTATATTTCTGCTTGCTTTACCGCCCGGTACACTGCGTCGGTAATCCGCTTCACATCCACTCTCGTATTGTAGTATCCGAATGACACACGCACCAATCCTCCGTCCTCAGTGCCGAGAGCTCTGTGCGCAAGCGGTGCACAGTGATAGCCGGTTCTTACGATAATACCGTCTCCAAGCAATTCCTCAAATTCAGCACTGTCACGACCTTTCATATTAAAAGCCGTTATGCCGCTGTCGGCTCTGCCAAAGACACGTATATTGTGCATATTATACAGGTTACTGCGAAATTCATCTGCCAAAGCTTTTTCATATGCGCCGATGTTTTCTTCTCCCTCACGCAGAACAAATTTTATTCCCTCGCACAGACCAGCTATCGCTGGAATGTTCATTGTTCCGCTGTGGAATTTATCAGGCATACTTTCAGGCTGACGCATAGATTCCGACTCACTGCCTGTACCGCCAACTATAACAGCTTGCAGCTTTTCAGGGTCTTTGATACACAAAATCCCCGTGCCCATAGGTCCCATAAGTCCTTTATGGCCCGGGCACGCTATAATATCCGCTCCGATTTCGTCCATTTTAACCGATGCTGCGCCTGCACTCTGGGAAGCATCAAGCAAAAATACAGCACCGTTATTATGTGCAATTCGTGCGAATTCTATAACAGGTTCTGTTGTTCCGCACACGTTCGAAATATGCGTGCTGACAAGAAGCGTTGTGCTGTGTTTTAGCTTTCGCCTTACAAGCAACGGCGAAACAAATCCTGTAGAATCCGCCTCAGCAACCGAAAAATTGCCGTGCAAATATGCCGGTCTTAAGACACTGTTGTGGTCCATTGCTGTTACCACTATATGATCACTTTTTCCAAGAGCTCCGAGCATTGCCATATTTAATGCGTATGTTGCGTTCTGAGTAAAAATTATATTACTTTCATTTTTTATACCGAACAGCTCCGCCGCAGCCTCCTGAGCCAATATAATCTGACGGATTCCGCCAAGGCTCAATTTATTCGAACCTCGCCCTGCATTTCCGCCGGAGAACAACAGATATTTAAGCATTGCCGCATACACCGAAGGAGGTTTTTTTCGGCTTGTTGCTGCATTATCAAGATACAGCATTGTAAACATGCTTGCCGTTTATAACGGTTTCTGAATAAAGCTTTTTTACCGGTACACTGTATTCTTTTATAAGCTTTCTCACTGTATCGGAATATTTATCCTTGAATCTCACCGAATATGAACAACCGCCTTTATTCAGCGATGCAGGAGTATGAATCACCTCTGCCGGAAACCCTGAGTTTTGCTCAATAATTCTCACAAGCCTTGTTGCAGTTGTAATTGATCCGACTGTTATAAGCATGCCTCTCACCTCTTTTCCTATTTTATCCTGAAATATAATATGCCGAAACAGAAAATGAGGTGATAAAAAGGGCGTTGTCAAGTGCAACGCCCTCTTAAAATTACATACTCTCAACTACTGATATGCCAAGCAAACCAAGCGCTGATTTAATTACTGTACACGTTGCATCAACAATTGCAAGTCGTGCCTTTTTAGTTTCTTCATCTACGTCATCACGCATAATCGGGTTGGTGTTGTAGAATTTATTAAATGCCTTTACAAGACCTGTTACATATCGGTTCACATAGAACGGCTCGTTCTTTTCTGCCGCATCCATAACCGCATCACCAAATCCGTTTATAAGCTTAACAAGTGTATATGCATCGTCCGATACCGCCTTTGACATATCTGCCTTACCGAAATCAATATCTGATGCACGGCGGAGTATGCTCTTACCACGCGCATAGCCGTACATACAATACGGTGCACTCTCGCCGTCGAAATCAAGCATTGTGTCCCACGAAAATACAATATCCTTTTCACGTGAATTCTTTAAGAATGTATAAAGAATGGCTCCAATACCGATTTTCTTCGCAACATCGTCAACATCACCAACCTTTGAGTTGTTATTCTCAATAATTGACTTTGTCTTTTCGATTGATTCGTTTAGTACCTCCTCAAGGAATACCACATCGCCGTGACGTGTTGACATATTCTTGCCCGGAAGCTTTACAAGTCCGAAGCCTACATGAACACAGTCCTCGCTCCATTCCCAGTCGGCACGCTTCATTGTTTCAAAAATCTGTTTGAAATGAAGCGACTGCGGTAAACCGACAACATAAATATTCTTATGGAAATCATAAGTTCTGTGGCGGTACAGTGCCGCAGCAATATCACGTGTTGCATAAATTGTAGCACCGTCTGATTTAAGAATTATACACGGAGGTATATTCATATCCGAAAGGTCAACTACCTTTGCACCCTCACTGTCAACGAGAAGTCCCTTTTCATCAAGAAGCTTTACAACCTCGTCCATCTTATCTGAATAGAATGCTTCACCGTTATACGAATCGAAGGATACGCCAAGCATATCATATACACGCTTGAATTCTACAAGGCTCTGATCCTTGAAGTACTTCCAGAGTGCTGTTGTTTCTTCGTCGCCGTCCTCGAGCTTTTTGAAATATTCACGTGCTTCATCTTCAAGCTCCGGATTCTTCTCCGCTTCCTCGTGGAACTTGACATAGATTTTAAGCAGTTCGTTTATAGGATCCTTTTCAATAACATCAGGATTTCCCCAACGCTTATATGCGCTTATGAGCTTACCGAACTGAGTTCCCCAGTCACCCAAGTGGTTGAGCGACTGCACATCATAACCCAAAAATGCGTATATTTTTGCAAGAGAATTACCAACTGCCGTTGAGAAAAGATGACCTATATGGAATGGCTTTGCAATATTCGGCGATGAATATTCAACAAGAACTGTCTTACCGTTTCCAACATCAGATTTACCCCAGTCCTCTCCTGCCTCACGTGCTGCTTTTACGGTGTTGTCAATGAATGCACTGCGGTTATAAAAGAAATTAAGATAACCGCCAACCGCATCAACACGGTCAATGCACTCGTCAGATGAAAGCTTCTCTGCAAGCTCCTGTGCAATCATCGGCGGAGCTTTGCGCATTACCTTTGCAAGTGGGAAACACGGAAATGCAAGATCGCCTAATTTTTCATCGGGCGGAGTTTCTACTGCGTTGGCTATTACATCACGCTCAAGAGATGTAAGCTCCACAAGCTTGTCAATTATATGTTCTTTAAAATTCATTTATTTTCTTCCTTTCAGGGCTGAAATGGAGTGTTATATTAAATTAAGCATAAAGAGGGTGCTTTTCACAAAGCACAGCAACTCTTGCTTTTATCTCTTCCTTACTGTTTTCAAAATCCTTAATTGCAAGACCGATAAGCTTTCCAATCTCAACCATATCCTCTTCAACAAAACCTCTTGAGGTTGATGCAGGAGTACCGATTCTGATACCGCTTGTTACGAACGGGCTCTTTGTATCGAATGGGATTGCATTCTTATTTACTGTGATACCAACCTCATCAAGCATTTTTTCTGCTTCCTTGCCTGTCACTCCCATATCTGTAAGATTTACAAGCATAAGATGGTTGTCTGTTCCGCCCGAAACAAGCTTGAAGCCTTCCTTAACAAGCTGCTGTGCGAGTGCCTGCGCATTCTTTGCAACCTGCTCCTGATATATTTTGAACTCAGGCTTTAATGCCTCTCCAAAGCAAACAGCTTTTGCAGCAATTGTGTGCATAAGCGGACCGCCCTGTATTCCCGGGAATATAGCCTTGTTGAACTTCAATGCAAGCTCCTCATTATTTGTAAGGATAAGACCGCCTCTCGGACCTCTCAATGTTTTATGAGTTGTTGTTGTAACAACATCTGCATACTGCATCGGTGACGGATGAACACCTGCAGCTACAAGACCTGCAATGTGTGCCATATCTACCATAAAATATGCACCGACTTCCTTTGCTATCTCTGCAAACTTCTCAAAGTCGATTACTCTTGGGTATGCCGAAGCACCTGCAAGAATAAGCTTTGGCTTTGTTTCAAGTGCAAGCTTTCTTACTGCTTCGTAGTCAATTGTGTTTGTATCCTCTGTAACACCGTAA
>CAYMCT010000150.1:0-4277 GCA_964389075.1 uncultured Lachnospiraceae bacterium | reverse complement strand
AAAGGGTATGAGATATCCTACAGAAAATCCGTGGGGTTAATGATATGGCATATTATATAGGAATTGACCTGGGAACCTCAGCTGTCAAGCTTATTATGATGAACGAATGCGGTGAGATTGTAAACTCTGTTTCAAAAGAATATCCTATCTATTTCCCGCAGGAGGGCTGGTCGGAGCAAAATCCCGAGGATTGGTGGGAGGCTGTAAAGTCGGGAGTTTGTGAGCTTACAGCAGACTGCAACAGTGCTGATGTTAAAGGAATAAGCTTTGGCGGTCAGATGCACGGACTTGTAATTCTTGACGAAAATGACAAGGTTATAAGACCGGCAATCTTATGGAATGACGGCAGAACACAAAAGCAGTGTGATTACTTAAATAATGTTATCGGAAAAGATATGCTTTCAGATTATACTGCAAATATTGCCTTTGCAGGCTTTACTGCCCCGAAGATATTATGGCTTAAGGAGAATGAGCCTGAAAGCTTTGAAAGAATAGAAAAGCTTATGCTGCCGAAGGATTACATAGCATATTGTATGACGGGAATACACTCAACCGATATGTCTGATGCATCGGGAATGTTACTTCTTGACGTAAAAAACAGAAAATGGTCGCAGAGTATGATTGATATATGCGGCATAAAAGAATCTGTTTTGCCTAAGCTTTACGAAAGCTATGAGGTTGTGGGGACATTAAAAAGTGATGTTGCGCGAGAGCTGAACCTGAGCGAGGCTACAAAGGTTATAGCCGGTGCGGGGGATAATGCAGCGGCTGCTATCGGTACAGGAACGGTAGATAACGGACAGTGTAACATTTCCCTGGGTACATCGGGAACTGTGTTTATTGCACAGGATACCTTCTCGGTAGATAACAACAATGCACTTCATTCTTTTGCTCATTCAAACGGAAAATACCATCTGATGGGCTGTATGCTAAGTGCGGCATCATGCAATAAGTGGTGGCTTGAAGATATTTTAAACACAAAGGATTATTCTGGAAGTCAAAGGGACATAAAAAGCCTCGGGGAAAACAATGTATTCTTCCTGCCGTATCTGATGGGTGAAAGATCACCGCATAATAATCCGGATTTGCGTTCTGTGTTCATTGGTATGAGTATGGACACAAAACAGAGCGATATGACACAAGCGGTACTTGAGGGTGTTGCGTTTGCTGTGCGTGATTCTGTTGAAGTGGCAAAGTCGCTCGGGATAGATGTGAAAAAATCAACTATATGCGGCGGCGGTGCAAAAAGCGAATTATGGTGCCGTATTATGGCGAATGTGCTTAATATGGACATTGTTACGCTCGAAAAAGAGGAGGGTCCGGCATATGGCGGAGCAATCCTCGCTGCGGTTGGCTGCGGTGAGTATGAGGATGTGTATACTGCGGCAAAAAAGCTTATAAAAGCAAAAGCTGTGTATTCTCCTGATACGGAAACAGCAGAAAAATATAATAAAAAGTACGATAGATTTAAGGAAATATTCAGTGCTGTAAAGGTGCTGTTTGATTAAACCTTAATTCTGTTTTCGTTACGCCAGTTGCGTGGTGACACTCCGTAAATCTTTTTGAACGCACGTGAAAAATGGAGCGGATTGTCATATCCTACAGCAACGCTTATATCACCGATTGAAAGGCGGCTGAGCTTTAAAAGCTCGGTCGCTTTTATCATTCTGTAATTTAAAAGAAACTCCTGTGGTGTTCTTCCGATTACGTCCTTAAAAATTTTTCCGAAATAACTGCGGTTAAGTCCGCATACACCTGCAATATCCTCAATAGAAATGTTCTTCTGAAAATTATCCTCTATATACGTTAAAGCCTCGTGCACGTAAAAATCACGAAGCTTACTGCCTCTTGGAACTCTTGCCTTAGGTGCTGAACGCATAAGGAAATCAATAAAGAGATACAAATGTCCTATAAGATGAAACGGTGAGGCGTCTCTGTTTTCTATGATATATATCATTTCGTTCTTCATTTTTTCGCCAAACTCTTTTGACTGAGCGTTGTAAACAGGTCTGTCGCAGGAAAGTCCTGTCACATCAACCGCTTCCTTTGCACGCAGACCGTAAAATTCCAGCCAGATATATTCCCAGGGTTCATCATTATCTGCTATGTATGTGTTAATCTGATTCGGGAAAATCATAAACCCCTGATTTTTGTCGATGCGGTGCCGACGTGTTACTCCGTTTGAATCGTCTGCCAGGAGTGTACCCGAACCGGATATAACATAATGGAAAAGATAATGGTTACGTCTTGCGGGTCCGAAGGAGTGGGAGGGTGTACAGCGTTCTCTGCCGAATTGTATCAGTGTAAGGTCTACAAACGTTTCGTTCGGGAAAACTGAAAAAATATTTTCGTTCATATGCAAGCTCCGTTTCTGTATATTTATATCATTATAGCACAAAACATACCATAATGCAATATTATTTAACGGATATTGTTAAAAAATAGCATAATGATATATAAAATATTGATTTATGCTATTTACGGATAGCATAAAGGTATGTTATACTGAAATCAGTAATAAAGCTTAAAAGGAGAATTGCGATGGCTATCAGATTTGATGAAAAAACACGGAGTTTTTATCTTGAAACAAAAAATACAATGTATCAGATTCAGGCTGACAAATACGGCGTATTGAAGCATATCTGGTACGGAGCACGTACAGAATGTAATATGGATTATCTGCTTGAGTATCCTGATGTTGCGTTTTCAGGCAACATAAATGATGCATATCCTGACAGAACATATTCATTAGACACAATACCGCTTGAATATCCTTGTGCAGGTGTGGGAGATTACCGCATCCCTGCAATAGAGATTGTTCATAGCGATGGCAGCCGTGCGCTCGATTTAAGATACAGCGGCTACAGCATAAATCAGGGAAAATACAGCATACCGGGTCTGCCGGCTGTTTATGCTGATGATAGAGAGGCGCAGACGCTTGAGATATATCTCAAAGACACAGCAACGGACATTCATATAACACTTAAATACGGAGTGTTTGAGGATACCGATATTATTACAAGAAGTGTGGTTATAGCGAACCGAAGTAAAGCAAAGGCGGTGCTTACTAAGGCATTCTCAATGTCACTTGATATTCCGCGTGGTGATTGGGACTGGGTGCATTTCCGAGGCAGACACGCACTTGAGCGTTTGCCTGAACGTTTACCGCTATTACACGGCGTTCAGGAAAGTTCAAGCAGACGTGGAACAACAAGCCATCAGCAGAACCCGACTGTTCTGCTGTGTGACAGAAGCTGTACTGAAACAAGCGGAAGCTGTATCGGCGCAGCCTTGATGTACAGCGGCGGATTTCAGGCTAAGATTGAATCAGACCAGCAAGGTCAGACAAGAATGATACTCGGAATAAATCCTGAAACCTTCAGTTGGACACTTGATGAAAACGGTGAATTCTATACTCCTGAGGTTATTCTCTCATACAGCGACAGCGGCTTTGAAAAGCTTTCACATAGCTTCCATCACATTATACGTCACAACGTATGCCGTGGTAAGTATCAGTTAATAGAACGTCCGGTGCTTATAAATAACTGGGAGGCTACATATTTCGAGTTTGACGAGGAAAAACTTTTCGGCATTGCAGAGCAGGCAAAGAAGCTTGGCGTTGATATGCTCGTTATGGACGACGGCTGGTTTGGCAAGCGTGATAATGACGATTCAGGTCTTGGCGATTGGGTTGTAAACGAAAGTAAACTAAAGGGTGGACTAAAAGCGCTTACTTCAAGAATAAATGATATTGGTATGAAGTTCGGTATATGGTTCGAGCCTGAAATGGTCTCGGAGGACAGCGATTTATACCGCAGACATCCTGACTGGGCTATTCAGATTCCGTGCAGAAAGCCGACACGCAGCAGAAATCAGCTTGTTCTTGATATGACAAGAGAAGATGTACGTGAATATCTGTATAATGCAATAAGTACGATTTTAAGAAGTGCTGATATTTCGTATGTGAAATGGGATATGAACAGAAGTATATGCGACTGGTACAGTGCGGAAATATCAAGCGAACGAATGGGCGAGATGCCGCACAGATATATTCTCGGTTTATATGAGCTGTTAGAGCGTTTGACAACGGAGTTCCCTGATGTTCTCTTTGAGGGCTGCAGCGGCGGCGGCGGAAGATTTGATGCAGGTATGCTTCACTACTGTCCGCAGATATGGTGCAGTGACGATACAGATGCATATGAGCGTACAAAGATTCAGTACGGAACATCGTTCTTCTATCCGACATCAACTGTAGGCTCACACGTGGCTGCCGTTCC
>CAYMCT010000149.1:0-4289 GCA_964389075.1 uncultured Lachnospiraceae bacterium | reverse complement strand
AACACCTGATATAAGCACACTGTCCCCTGCCTTTAATTTCATTGTTTCTTCTTTGTTAATGGGTGCTGTAATTCTTATTTCCATAATTCCCTCCGCTGCATCACATCATATCAATAACAGAATCAAGAATGTATTCTGCTTTGAGTTCTTTAAAATAACTGCGTGCCGATTTTCCGCTCACACCCGTGAGCACTGCACAGAAATCTGCCCCCATTGCTCTTGCGGCAAGAATATCTGCGCCGGCATCGCCAACAACAAGCGTACGCTCTATTTTCTCTTTATCATAATCACCGTGTATAAGCTTCTCATCATCGTAGTCCGTTCCGTAAAGCGCTTTCAGGAACATATACGGATGCGGCTTGGTAAGAGCAAAATTATCAAACCTTTTCTCCGCTTCGGTTACGTGCGTAAAGTTACACAAGCCGTCCTGTGAGAAATATTTCATAATTCCCCAGTTTTCAAGCGGTTCTTTCATTTCTGCATACTGACGGCCTGTACCTGTGCAAAGTCGTTTTGTTTTTGAAAGCTCACCAAGAAGTTTTTTCAAATCGTCAAGGTCAGGTATAGGACATTCTTTGTATATCAGCCCCGGCTTTCCACTCTCAAACGGAGTTCTGCCATACTGCTCACAGAAAATTCTGTCGCCCAGAAACCATTCCTGGAAGCAGTCACGCATATCCGTCCACAGTCTGCCGTTACGCTTTGTATACTCGTAATCGAGTCCTGCCATATATGCAGCCTGCTCCGCAAGTCTTTCATATTCATCAAGAATATTATTTGAAAGTGTTTTTGCATATTCTAATATTTCGTTAAAATCTACCGAATCAAGAATAAGAGATATGAGTACAGTTACATAACCTAAATCCCAATTCGAGTTTACACCTATACCCTTGAAGAAGGTTATAAGCTCATCATTAACAAAAACCTCTCTGCGAAGCTCAGCCACTTTCTCGGACATTTCCGCAGTATTTACAGTATCATTACCCAAATATCTCTTGCTTTTCAGAAATTCAACCACTGTAAGCGCAGCGCTGTCCCAATAGTTCTGTTCACTGGTAAGCACTCCGTCAAGGTCGAATATTATCGTATCGTATTTATCAAGAAAGCTTTTCATCATTCAACTATCCACTCTATTCTGCCGGCTACACCTGACGTCTTTCCTTTACGTGATTCGTCAACTGCAACAGCACGGTTAAGAGCTGAACCGAATGCACGGTAAATCGCCTCCCAGATGTGGTGACCGTTATGTCCCTTGAATAAATCAATATGAAGTGTACACATTGCACCCTGAACAAAGCCTTCGAGGAAGGTTTCAAGGTCCTCGCTAAGCATACCCTCTGTTTCTGTTGGGACACTTAAACCGTGATAATCTATATCAATATATGCACGTGACTCAAAGCTTATAGCACACTCAGCCTTAGCCTCGTCTATAATACCTATAGCATCGCCGTAGCCGTACGCACCGTCAGTTGTGTCTATGTATTCCTTAACAGCCTTTCCGAGTGCAATTCCCAAATCCTCCGCTATTACGTGAACGAGAGAATAGTCTGCAAGCTGCAGGTCAGTTTCTATATTGAACCCTGCACGGTATGCAGTATGCTCTATCATATGGTTCAGGAATGATATAGACGTATTTATTCTTTTACGGTAGTCGTGTTTAAGTGGCGAAAAGTCAAGCACCACCTTCATTTCCGATTCCGTTGTTTTTCGTGTTACTTTAATAGTTCTCATAACATTAATCTCTCTCTTTGACAGCAAGTGCGTGTGTCTCAAATCCCTCTACCGTTGCAAATCTGTATGCGTGTTCTCTTACATTTTCAAAGCCTTCCTTTGACGCATAACCGATTGACGAACGCTTTAAGAAGTCCATAACAGATACTGATGAATACGTCTTTGCAAATCCGCCTGTCGGCAATATTGCGTTAGGACCGAGAACAAAGTTACAAAGTGTAACAGGAGTGTACTCGCCTAAAAGAATTTCGCCTGCGTTCTTGATTAACGGAAGTACATCAAACGGCTTTTCTGTCATAACCTCCATATGCTCCGGTGCATAGTCGTTCACAAAATCTATTGATTCTTCAAGTGATTCCGTAAGAACAATTCCACCGTAGGTTGTGAAGTTTGTTTCTATCCAGCTACGTCTTCTCTCCGAAAGCTTTTCAAGCTGTGCGTTCATTATAGGAACTACCTTATCAACAAGCTCACGTGAATGTGTTACCAAGAGTGCGGCACTGTCAGGACCGTGCTCTGCCTCAATCATCCAGTCACGTGCAACCTTTTCAGGATCGGCTTTTTCGTCAGCAAGCACGATTATCTCTGACGGGCCTGCCGGTAAGCCTGCATCGATGTTGTTTGCAAGCACACGCTTTGCGGCTGTTGCGTAGCTGTTGCCCGGGCCTATAATCTTATGACATTTAGGTATTGTTTCTGTACCGTAAGCAACTGCTGCTACGGCCTGAATACCGCCTACCTTATATATTTCCTTGATACCGATAATCTTAGCGGCACAAAGTATAGCATCGTCCACCTCACCCTTTTCGTTCGGTGGTGTTACTACAACAATTCTCGGAACCTTCGCAACCACAGCCGGAATGCCAAGCATACACAGAACTGACGGGAACGAACCCTTTCCGTGCGGAACATACAAGCACACGTCAACGATAGGTGTTGTCTTTTCACCCACCATAAGACCGTTATCAACCATTGTGAACCACATCTCCTCAGGGAGCTGTTTCTCGTGGAAATCGTAAATATTCTTGTATGCGTATTCAATAGCCTCACGTGTCTCTTTATCAAGACGCTTATAGCCTGCTTCGATTTCTTCTTCGGTAACCTTCATCTGTTCTGCTGTGAGCTGAACTCTGTCAAACTTAGCTGTATATTCAAGAACAGCCTCGTCGCCACGGTCACGAATATCGTCCGAAACCTCTTTTGCTACTTTCATCTGCTCTGTTATGTCAAGTTCAGCACGCTTCATTACCAAATCGTACTGCTCCTTTGTCATTTTACCAAGCTCATAAATATTCGGTGTCATAATACCAAACCCTTTCATATATAGTCAGCTTTATTTAAAGACATCTTTAACCTTATCCATAAAGCTTTTTTTCTTTGCGTAGTTTTTCTCTTCGTCAAATTCACGCAGCATATCTTTCTGCTTTGAGCTGAGATTTTTCGGGACCTCTACCACAACAGTCACGTATTCGTCACCGTTGCCCTTACTGTTAAGAACAGGTATGCCCTTGCCCTTGAGCCTGAAGCGTGTATTTGTCTGAGTACCCTCAGGAATATCATATTCAACAATGCCGTGTATTGTCGGAACCTTCAGCGTAGCGCCCAGAGCCGCCTGAACAAATGTTATAGGGAAAGTGACATTTACATCAAACCCATCACGCTTGAATATCTCATCATTCCTAACCCGCATAATAAGCTGCAAATCGCCGTTAGGACCTCCGTTTAAACCAACATTACCCGCACCTGATATACGCATAACCTGATCGTTATCAATGCCTGCCGGAATGTTAACCTCAACCGTCTTGTTCTTGCGTACATTCCCCTGACCACGGCAGGACGAGCAAGGCTCTTTTATTATTTTACCCTTACCGTTACAGGACGGACATTCGGTAATAACACTTGACATACCAAACATAGTCTGTCGTCTCTGCTGTACCTGACCTGAGCCGTTACACTGCGAACAGGTTACAGGCTGTGTGCCCTTTTTAGCACCGCTGCCGCCGCACTCATCACACTTTTCGGTTACGGTTATATTAATCTTCTTTTTGCAGCCAAATGCAGCTTCCATAAACGTAAGGTTCACGTACTGCGATAAGTCGCTGCCTCTACGTGGTGCATTTCTTCTCTGTCTGCCACCACCGAAGCCACCAAAGCCGCCGAAAATATCTCCGAAAATATCGCCCAAATCATCAAAGCCGCCGAAACCGCCACCGCCAAAGCCTGCGTTACCGTCAACACCGGCGTGACCGAACTGGTCATACCTTGAACGCTTTTCATCATCAGAAAGCACCTGATATGCTTCGTTTACTTCTTTGAAGTTTGCTTCCGCTTCTTTATCGCCCGGATGAAGATCCGGATGATACTTTTTACTCATTTTACGGAATGCTTTTTTTATTTCATCGCCCGATGCGCCTTTGTTTACGCCCAGGACTTCATAATAATCTCGTTTATCAGCCAAAATTCATCACCTTCCTAATTATAATACATAATTATAATTTTGTAAATAGTAAATTTATATTTTTGGTTATTTACCCCTGTTTTTATACAAACAATGGGCG
>CAYMCT010000148.1:0-4343 GCA_964389075.1 uncultured Lachnospiraceae bacterium | reverse complement strand
CCGCTGCACTTCCACAGTGCTTTTGAGATAAACTACATACTGAGCGGAGAAATAAATATAACGATTGATAATTCTGAGTACCGTCTTAAAGAGGGTGATGCACTTATCATCTTCCCTCATCAGCTGCACAGCTATACTACAACGCATCATTCAGAAATGCAGGTGATTCTGTTTTCGCCCGAAATTGTCGGACTGTTTGCTATACAATACAAGAATAAGATTCCCGAGAACTGCTTGCTTTCAGGGCTTTCACATTACCGGAAGGATTTTGAAACCACAAACCCGTTAATACAGAAAGGTATGCTATACTCAATTCTCGGCAGACTTACTGAAAACACAGCACTCAGAAAAGCACAGTACAGCAACGATTTTACTCTTCTCCACAAAATATTGCTTTTTATCGAAGAAAACTATTCCGGCGAATGCTCACTCAGAGAAGCTGCGGAATCATTAAATTACGGCTACACATATCTCTCTCGACTATTCAAGCAATGTATGAATATGAGCTATACCGAGTACCTTAACCGTTACCGTATAAGCAAGGCTGTATATCTGCTCACGCAATACCGTACAACATCAATCTCAGACATCAGCTCACAGTGCGGTTTTAATAATCTTTGCAGCTTTAACCGTAATTTCAAAAGATATACCGGCACAACGCCCGGAAACATAATCTCAATATGATTGTATCATTTTCAAAAAAAATAATAAAGTGATTATTTATTTCTTTATTAACAATTTTTGCTGTTTTATCATATATAAAAACACACAAAAGTTCAGCAGTGAAAAAGGAGAGCATTAACGCTCTCCTTTCAAGTCCTCATATATTGTTTTAATGTTCTCGTAAACGAACTGCGGTTTTTCTTCATTTAACGCAATATCAGCTTCCGTTCCCTCACCGCTCAGAACAAATATTGTGCTGACTCCGGCTCTTACACCACTTGCAATATCGGTATACAGTCTGTCACCCATTACTGCCGTTTCTTCCCTTGTATAGCCTGTTTTTTTCATTGCAAGCTCTACCATTGTCGGTTCAGGCTTTCCGATGAACTTCGGTCGTCTTTTAGTTGCGTTATAAAGCATTTCGCTCACACTTCCGCAGTCCGGCACATATCCGTACCACGTCGGGCATACCCAGTCGGGGTTTGTGGCTATATAATCAACACCTCTGTTAAGCAGAATACAGGCGTCCTCAAGCTTCTGAAATGTCAGCTCAGTATCAAAGCCCATGCACAGGCAGTCAATATCATCATTCAGGGTATCGACTATGCGAAGTCCGCCCGCAATCAGCTGCTCCTTAAATGACTTTGTTCCGAACGCATATATCTTTTTATAGCTCTTGCCCTGAAGATATAAAACCGTAGCATTTGTTGATGTTAAGAAATCATCTTCACTTGCCGATATTCCCAGACTCGCAAGCTTTTCAACGTATTTATCGACGCTCTTTGATGAATTGTTAGTGATGAACATATATCGTCCGCCGATGCTTTTAACATATTCCAGAAAATCAATTGTTCCGTCAAACAAATCATTATCGAGATAAATTGTACCGTCCATATCAAGCAGGAACAGTCTTTTCTTTTTTAATTCCTGTATATCATTTGTGTAGCTCATACTTCGCTCTCCTTAACTCCAGAATTCCGGCTTACCGACAGAAACAGCCATTGCACCGTTTTCCAGTGCGGTTTCTATTTCTTTTTCGTTCTCTAAAAGTCCGCCGGCTATAATCGGAATTTTTATGTATGCTCTAAGCTTTGATATTTCCTTTGACACAACACCCGGCATTACCTCTATCATATCCGCTTTTGATGATTTTACGGTTTCTATAACCGTATTAATCGAATGAGAATCTACAATAAAAAATCTCTGAACAGTGTACATATCCGCTTCACGGGCAATTTTTATAAGATTCGACCTTGTGCTTATTATCCCGTCAACACCGATATTTGCAAGATACTCTATCCCCGCTCTGTCCTTTCCTATTCCCTCTGCCAGGTCCATATGAACATACAAAAGAATAGCTTTATTATGTGCAATATCCACCTTATTCCTTATACTCATTATGTCGGCACTCAAAAGAAATATTGTTGACACGTCAGATTTAACTGCTTTTTCAAATTCTTCATCACTGCGTACAGCAGCAATTATTCTGTCTGCAGAAATATTCATAACCGGCTCCTTTGTTTATAGTACATATATAATTATATTACTTAATGCAGATATTGTCAAGCACGGTTATCTGTTGCGACTACGTTACTGCCGAATACGTCTTTTATCAGCACATCGCCTATATTAACCGGCAGCTCCGCTATGCCCGAGTTGATTATTTGCATACATCTCATAACCTCTGATTTCGGAATAGTTGTATCTGTTTTAACCGGAACCACGCTGCCGTCACTGCATTTTATGGTTGTTGTAACGGTTCTCTGCGGATTGATACATTCATTCTCGGCATAGACCTTTCCTCTCGGACACACATTGCCGCTTACATTCAACACTTTTCCCTCGTCAAGCTCTACAGTAAGCTGACACCCTCTCGGGCAAACAATACACGTTAATTCTCTTGTAGTCATTCCGCATTCACCTCCAACTCAAATCTGATGTTTTTAATACCGTCAAGCAGATTTTTCTTTATCTTTATACTTTCCATTTCGCCCGGAGCCGCTTTAACCATTTTAAAAATGAATATCATCTAGACGTCACCGTAAACCGTTATAAAAGCATTTCAGTAAACATCTGCAAATAAGAAAAATAACGTTTTTAATTCTTTCTGTGTAATAACCTGAGGTACAGTATATCTTATTTTTCCGTCAGTAGTAATCGGAATATTTATCTTCTCTGTCTTTGTACCTTTTATATAGCTTGCGGCACTTATACCGGCAGTTTCGGCTTCCTCAGATACGAAATCGACAAGGTCATGAACGTGAAGTACATTTCCGCAGGCAAATATGCCTTCTACTGATGTTTGTCTGTCCTGGTCAACGACTGCACCGTTTGTTATTTGGCTCAAATCCACACCTGCTGTTTTTGACAGCTCATTTTCAGGTATAAGACCTACAGACAACAGTAACGTATCACACGGGATATATTCTTTTGTGCCTTCTATCGGTTTTCTGTTCTCATCAACCTTGGCTATCGTAACACCCTCAAGACGTTTCTTGCCATGAACCTCAACCACTGTATGACTCAGCTTCAGCGGTATATTAAAATCATTCAGACACTGCTCTATATTTCTTGCAAGTCCGCCCGAATACGGCATAAGCTCACATACAGCCTTGACGTCTGCACCTTCAAGAGTCATTCTTCGTGCCATTATAAGACCTATGTCACCCGAACCCAGAATAACCACCGATTTACCCGGCATATACCCTTTCATATTAACAAATTTCTGTGCCGTTCCTGCACTGTATATTCCCGCCGGTCTTGTACCTGCAATATTTAATGCACCCTTTGAACGCTCTCTGCAGCCCATTGCAAGAATAATAGCCTTAGCCTGAATCTGAAATATTCCCTGTTCTGAATTGGTTGCTGTAATAACCTTATCCTCAGAAATGTCAAGAACCATTGTATTGAGCTTAAACGGAATACCAAGCTCACGCACCTTTTTTTCGTATCTCCACGCATATTCGGGACCTGTAAGCTCTTCACCGAAACGGTGCAGACCAAAGCCGTTATGTATACACTGCTGTAAAATTCCGCCCAGTCTCTCATCACGTTCAAGAATGAGGATATCCTTTATTCCGCTTTCGTATGCCGCAACCGCCGCACTCATACCGGCAGGACCGCCGCCTATAATCACTAAATCAGTCATTATCCGATACCTCCTTGGTTTTTCCTATGTTAACCTCAGAACCTACACCGTTCTTTGTTACTTCCTCATACGGTATTCCGAGCTCTTCAGACAAAATACCCGTAATATACGGTACACAGAATCCACCCTGACATCTGCCCATCTGTGCTCTTGTTCTTCTCTTTACACCGTCAAGGTCACGTGCAGGTGGATTGGTTCTTATCACTTCTCTTATTTCGCCCTCTGTGACAGTTTCACAGCGGCAAATCACTCTGCCGAACGCACTGTCTTTTTTAATAATCTCGTTCTTTTCCTCAAGCGATGCTTCTCTGAAATAATGAGCCGGCTTTCTTATCGGATTATAATTTTCTTTCTTTGCAAGGCTCAAGCCTGACTTCTCCAGAAGCTCTGTTACATATTCTGCAATAGCCGGAGATGCGCTGAGTCCAGGTGACTCTATTCCGGCAACATTTATAAAGTTCTCACCACTGCTGTTAATGATGAAATCGCCAGTGTTACCCACCGCTCTCAATCCGCAGAACGACGTGATGGT
>CAYMCT010000147.1:0-4344 GCA_964389075.1 uncultured Lachnospiraceae bacterium | reverse complement strand
TCAAATATGGAGCTTGTTGCGCAAGGTATAGGTAATATAGGCTCTGCACTTTTCGGCGGTATTCCTGCAACAGGAGCTATTGCCCGTACTGCAGCGAATGTTGAAAACGGCGGACGTACACCTGTTGCGGGCATGGTACACGCAATAACTCTTGCTGTGGTTTTGGTGGTTCTTATGCCGTATGCATCGCATATTCCGATGCCTACAATCGCAGCAATACTGATAAGTGTTGCATATAATATGTGTCAGTGGCGACCATTTGTACGTCTTGTGAAAACAGCACCTAAGAGTGATATTACGGTTCTTGTAATCACGTTTGTCCTGACAGTATTGTTTGACCTTGTAGTAGCTATTGAGTTCGGTATGATAATCGCTGCTGCATTATTTATAAAGCGTGTAAGCGATGAGGTGAATGTACGCAACTGGAAGTACGTTGAAGATTCAAACGACCCTGACAGCATCAATATCCGTAAGGTTGACAAGGCTATACGTGTCTATGAGCTTTCAGGACCGCTCTTCTATGCTGCAACTGAACAGCTTTCACGTATAACAACAAAGGATTATACAAGGTGTCTTATCCTGAGAATGAGAAGCGTTCCGTGTCTTGACGCAACTGCAATGCAGTCGCTTGAGCAAATTCTGAAGGATTGTAATAAAAAAGGCATTACGCTCATACTTTCGCACGTAAATCCACAGCCTAAGAGTACAATGAAAAAGGCAGGCTTTGTTGACAGAGTAGGCAGAGAGAACTTCTGTAAATCCATTGACTTTGCTTTGGAGCGGGCTAACGAAATAATTGGTTAATCAAAATTATACAGCTATTAATTCTTAGTTTATGCTTGATATTTTTTGCGGTTTATGGTATTATGTATGTATATGATGTCGAATAATACAGATAATCAGAAAAAAACACAGCCTTAAATGGCAGAACGGAGAGAAAAGATGGAAAATAAAAATTTCAAACCGTATATTCCGGCTGATAAAATCACACCGGAATTTACAGTTACTTCAATCGTGATGGGTATTATCCTTGCGGTTGTGTTCGGTGCGGCTAATGCTTATCTCGGCTTGCGTGTGGGAATGACAGTTTCTGCATCAATTCCGGCGGCAGTAATTGCTATGGGAGTTATAAGAGTTATTATGAGAAAGAACTCTGTTCTTGAAAGTAACATTGTTCAGACAGTGGGTTCGGCTGGTGAATCGCTTGCGGCAGGTGCAATATTCACATTGCCGGCATTATTCCTCTGGGCTGCCGAGGGAGTAATGGACAAGCCTGATATTATTGAAATAACACTTATTGCATTAATAGGCGGTCTTTTGGGTGTATTCTTTATGGTTCCGCTGAGAAATGCACTTATCGTAAAGGAGCACGGTGTGCTTCCGTATCCGGAGGGTACAGCCTGTGCTGAGGTGCTTCTTGCCGGTGAAGAGGGTGGAGCGAATGCTTCAACTGTTTTTGCAGGTATGGGCTTTGCGGCTTTGTTTAAGCTTATAATTGACGGATTAAAGGCTGTTCCGGGCGAGGTAGCTTTAAAGGTTAAGGGCTATGCCGGAGAAATCGGTACACAGATTTACCCGGCTGTAATGAGTGTGGGCTACATCTGCGGACCACGTATTGCATCATATATGTTTGCCGGCGGTCTTTTGAGCTGGTTGGTTCTTATACCGACTATCGTTCTTTTCGGTGAAAACATAATAATGTATCCGAGCGTAGATGCTACTATCGGTGAGTTGTATGCTGACGGTGGAGCAAGTGCTATATGGAGTTCATATATCCGCTATATCGGTGCTGGTGCATTGGCAGCGGGCGGTATTATCAGTCTTGTCAAGTCATTACCGCTTATTGTGCGTACATTCAAGGATGCTCTTAAGAGTATTAATATAACATCAACTGCAAACAGTGAGAGAACTGCAAAAGACATTAATATGAAGCTTGTTCTTATCGCAATTGCTATACTTACACTTTTAGTATGGTTGGTGCCTGCAATCCCTGTAACCTTTGTGGGTGCAATGGTAGTGGTTGTGTTTGGTTTCTTCTTCGCAACTGTTTCGTCAAGAATGGTTGGTCTTGTAGGCAGCAGTAACAACCCGGTTTCAGGTATGGCGATAGCAACTCTTCTCATTGCTACTGTAATTCTTAAGTTTACAGGTATGGTAGGCGCAGAGGGTATGAGCGCAGCGATTGCTATAGGCTCAATAATCTGTATAGTAGCGGCAATCTCAGGCGATACTTCTCAGGATTTAAAGACAGGTTATTTGCTTGGTGCTACTCCGAGAAAACAGCAGGTAGCTGAAATCATCGGTGTTGTAGCAGCGGCATTTGCAATCGGAGGTACACTGTATCTTCTTGACAGTGCATGGGGCTTCGGCTCAGAGGAGCTTGCAGCACCGCAGGCAACGCTTATGAAAATGATAATCGAGGGTGTTATGAGCGCAGAGCTTCCGTGGAACCTTGTATTCATTGGTGTATTCATTGCTGTATTGATTGAGATTTTGGGAATACCGGTATTACCGTTTGCGATAGGTATATATCTTCCTGTTCAGCTTAATGCTTGTATTATGGTTGGCGGAATCATTCGTCTTATCGTAGACAAGATGAAGAAGGATGAGGAGAAAAAGAAGGCAATCACAAGTGACGGTATCTTGTTCTGTTCAGGTATGATAGCCGGTGAAGGTCTTGTAGGTATTATTCTTGCATTACTGGCTGTGGTAGGCATTGATAAGGCGATTGACATTTCAGGCGTCTTAAATCTTTCACCGGTTGCTTCAAGCATTGGCAGTCTTGTAGTGTTTGCTCTTGTTATATTGAGTCTTTTGAAGTTCTCTGTATGGAAAAAGCGTAAATAATAAGAAGAATGAAAGAGAAAATCAGCGAAAACTATCTTGAAAGATGCCCGAAACGCCCTGAAAATATCGAGTGGACTTCGGATGAACAGGGAATGGTGACTTTAGCTATTCATAATAAGGGCATCGTAAACAGAATAGCACAGAAGCTTTTCAGAAAACCGAAAATATCATATATCCACCTTGATGAAATGGGCAGCTTTGTGTGGCCGGTTATGGACGGCAGGAAAAGTATCATAGATATAGGTGTGCTTGTAGAAGCGAGGTTTGGTGAAGCGGCAAAGCCGTTATACGAGAGATTGGCAAAATATTTTCAGATTCTTGAAAGCTACGGATTTGTAATATGGAATGAACAGTGAGCCAAATGCCCCATCTGTTTATATAAAAATTTAATTAACTCAGGAGGTTCTTATGGATACAAACAAAAGACCTGATACGATGGCTCGTATCACTACTCAGGAATTAGCAGAAGCATTTATTGCAGAGCAGGTAAACGCTGTGCGTGCACAGGTAGGAGATAAGAAGGTTCTTCTTGCTCTTTCAGGTGGCGTAGACAGTTCTGTTGTTGCAGCATTGCTCATAAAGGCGATTGGACAGCAATTGGTATGTGTTCATGTTAATCACGGATTGATGAGAAAAGGCGAAAGCGAACAGGTTATAGAGGTTTTCAGAAACCAGCTCGATGCTAACCTTATTTATATTGATGCTACTGACCGTTTCCTTGATAAGCTCGCAGGTGTCAGTGAGCCTGAAAAGAAGCGTAAGATTATAGGTGGAGAGTTCATTGAAGTGTTCAACGAAGAAGCAAGAAAGCTTGATGATGTTGATTTCCTTGCACAGGGAACAATCTATCCTGACATCTTAGAGAGTGACGGAGTAAAAGCTCATCATAACGTAGGCGGACTTCCTGAAGATATGAAGTTTGAATTGGTAGAGCCGGTTAAGCTCTTGTATAAGGACGAAGTAAGAGTTGTAGGTAAGGCATTGGGACTTCCTGCATCAATGGTAGACCGTCAGCCGTTCCCGGGTCCCGGTCTTGGCGTGCGTTGTCTTGGTGCAATCACACGTGACAGACTCCATGCACTTCGTGAAGCAGATGCAATTTTAAGGGAAGAATTTGATAACTGCGGTCTTGCAAAGACAGTATGGCAGTATTTCATTGCCGTACCTGATATGAAGAGTGTAGGCGTAAAGGACGACAAGAGATATGAAGGCTGGCCGGCAATCATCCGTGCAGTAAATACAACCGATGCTATGACAGCTACAATAGAGGAAGTTCCGTACGAGGTACTTCACAAGATTACAGCCCGTATCACAAGCGAAGTTGACGGCATCAACCGAGTATTGCTCGACCTCACACCAAAGCCAATCGGTACGATCGAGTGGGAATGACGAGTTGCGGAGCAAAAACCGCATAACTACGCCGTTTTCGGGCATTTTAAAATGAAAATGGCAACGATTTGGCAACATTAAATATTAAAAATTAAGAGCTAACTGATT
>CAYMCT010000146.1:3860-4384 GCA_964389075.1 uncultured Lachnospiraceae bacterium | reverse complement strand
TCCGATTTCCATAAGTCTCTTGATATCAAGAGCCAATTGTCTTCTAAGATCACCTTCAACTGTATATTCAGCATCGATAACCTCTCTTAGGCTATTAACCTCTGCGTCTGTAAGATCCTTAATTCTTGTGTCGGGATTTACGCCTGTTTTAGCTAAGATCTTTTGTGAGCTCTTCAAACCTATACCATAGATATAAGTAAGACCAACTTCAACTCTTTTTTCTCTTGGTAAGTCAACACCTGCTATTCTTGCCATACTTTTCTACACCTCCATTAAAGATATCATCAAAAAATTTTATAGTGTTGTGTTTTGCCGTAACCTTTACGGACTTTTTTAAGTTTAAGGTATGCGATTAACCCTGCTTCTGCTTATGCTTCGGGTTTTCGCAAATTACCATAATCTTACCTTTTCTTTTAATAACCTTGCACTTTTCGCAAATAGGTTTTACTGATGGTCTTACTTTCATTTTATTCCCTCCTAATATAATTACTTAGAACGCCATGTTATTCTTCCGCTTGTAAAAT
>CAYMCT010000146.1:0-3850 GCA_964389075.1 uncultured Lachnospiraceae bacterium | reverse complement strand
AATCGTAAGGGCTCATTTCCATAGTTACCTTATCGCCCGGTAGAATTTTGATGTAGTTCATTCTCAACTTGCCTGAAATATGTGCCAGAACACGGTGACCATTTTCAAGCTCTACTTTAAAGTTTGCATTAGGCAATGTTTCAATAACTGTGCCTTCTACTTCCAAAACGTCATCCTTAGCCATTTTATCTACTCCTTTACGAGCTGAGAAACCGCCTGAGCATATAATTCTCAAGAGTACCATTTTCTATATGGCATACGATTTCTTCTGATATTTTATAACTTCCCTGAATGTGCTTGATCTTCTTCTTTTTCAGATTTTCAAGCTTGCGTATTGCACCGTCTGCAACATATACATAATTACCTTCGGTACGAATCACTACATATGCCGTGCCGTTATCACGGCCTGCTATTGAACGTACCACCTGTCCAACACGATATTCCATACCGCACCTCTTTACAGTGTGAGAATATCGCAGCCATCACGAGTTACCACTACTGTGTTCTCATAATGAGCTGCCAAGCTTCCGTCTCTCGTAACGACTGTCCAGTCATCGTCGAGTACGTTAACATGGTAATCACCTGATGTAATCATCGGCTCTATTGCTAATGTCATTCCCGTTGCAAGCTTTATTCCACGACCTGCTGTACCGAAATTCGGAACCTCCGGGTCTTCGTGCAGTTCTCTGCCTACTCCGTGACCTATCAGATCTCTTACAACCCCGAAGCCGTGTCCTTCAACATAGGTCTGGATTGTAGATGATAAATCACCCATTCTTGCACCGTGATGAAGCTTCTTGATTCCCTCAAAAAAGCTTTCCTTTGCAACATCAATAAGCTTCTGTGCTTCAGCACTTATCTTACCCACACCAAAGGTTCTTGCAGCATCCGAATGCCATCCGTCAAGGATACAGCCCATATCAATACTGATTATATCGCCATCCTTAAGGATTTTGTGCTGCGATGGTATTCCGTGAACCACTTCATCGTTTACCGATGCGCATATGGTTGCGGGATAGCCGTTATAATTAAGAAAATTAGGTGTGGCACCATGTTTCTTGTAAAAGTTATATGCTATAGAGTCAAGCTCCAAGGTTGATATTCCCGGCTTGATTTTATCTTCAAGTATCAGGAACAGTTCCTTTGTAAGCTTACACGACTCACGCATTTTTTCAATCTGTTTGGCAGATTTAATTGAAATCATTAAATCACTCTCCAAGTCCGAGGACCTTTGCAACATTTGCTGTTGTGTCTTTAAGTTCCTCTTCGCCTTTTGCTACTGCCAATATACCCTTCGCTTTATAGAAATCCTTTATAGGCTCTGTCTGCTCGTGATATACATTAAGCCGATTCATAATTGTTTCAGGAACATCGTCCTTTCTCTGAATCAACTCACCGCCGCAGCTGTCACAGATACCTTCCTTAGCAGGTCGCTTTGATACTATATTATAAGGCACTCCGCATTTTGAACATTCACGACGGCTTGAAAGTCTTTCAACTATCTTTTCATCATCAACTTCAATAAGCAATACCTTATCTATTGTAACGCCTGCAGCCTCCAAAGCTTCAGCCTGTGCTGTTGTTCTTGGGAATCCGTCAAGGATAAATCCCTTTTCACAATCCGGCTGTGAAAGTCTCTGCTTTACTATTTCTACAATAACCTCGTCCGGAACAAGCTTACCTTCGTTTATATACTGCTCTGCAAGCTTACCGACTTCAGTCTGTTCCTTTATTGCGGTTCTTAGCATCAATCCTGTGGAAATAGTGCTGACACCAAGTTTTTTTTCTAAAATCTCTCCCTGTGTACCTTTTCCGGCACCCGGAGCTCCCATAAGAATCAATTTCATAGTTATATACCTTTCTGCTTTTGCAAGTCAACTATACCGAAACCGCTTACGGCTTTATCTCGGCTGAGAAAAACTCAGCCGACTGCCGTTTGTTATTTTTATTCAAGGAATCCCTTATAATGGCGCATTACCATCTGTGATTCCATCTGCTTTACTGTTTCAAGTGCAACACCAACCATAATCAGGAGTGATGTACCGCCAATCTGAAGTGACTGGTTTTTCAAAACAGCTCCGATTACTATCGGAAGCACAGCTATTATTCCTAAGAATATTGAGCCGATAAGGTTAAGTCTTGAAGTAACCTTTGTGATATAATCACTTGTCGGCTTACCTGGACGGATACCCGGAATATAACCGCCGCTCTTCTTTATATTATTTGACATTTCAATCGGGTTGAACTGAATTGTCGAATAGAAATAAGTAAAGAAGATTATCAACAAGAAGTAAAGAATTCCGTATACAACAGTTGTCCAAACCGGACCCGCAGTTGATAAACAGTTAAGAATTGTTCCGCCGAAACCGTCTGTAGGAACATTTCCACCATTTAAGAGTCTTACTATTGTTGATGGGAATGCCATAATTGATGATGTAAAGATGATTGGCATAACGCCGCCTGCAGCTACCTTAATCGGTATGTTTGTGCTCTGACCGCCGTACATCTTTCTTCCAACAACTCTCTTTGCATACTGAACAGCGATTCTTCTCTCTGCGTTTGTAAACAATACTACAAGCACGATTGCTGCAATTACTACTGCGAGCAATACGAGAGCGATAACCATGCCTGTTGCGCTGAACTTGCCACCTGTATATACATAAGTATTAAAGATAGTTATTACAGCACTCGGTATACGTGAAACGATACCGGCAAAGATTATCATTGATAGGCCGTTGCCAAGACCATTCTCAGTAATTCTCTCACCGAGCCATACTACAAATGCAGTACCGGCTGTGAATGTGAGAACGATTACGAAGAATGAAAGCACGCCTTCATTTACAATCGGGTTAAGACCCGGTGTTGCAACACCCATATTGTGGAGTGTTACATACAAACCTGCACCCTGTACGAATGCAAGGATAATTCCAAGATAACGTGTTATCTTGTTTATCTTCTTTCTACCTTCAACGCCTTCCTTAGCCATTCTTTCGAGTGACGGAATTGCCACTGTCAAAAGCTGGATAATAATTGATGCGTTGATGTACGGCGAAACACCCATTGCAAGCACTGTTGCGTTTGCGAATGCACCACCTGTAAACGTATCGAAAAGATTAAACAAATCCATTCCGCTGCCTGCACCCAAGAATGCCTGCATTGCTTCCTTTGACAAATACGGAACCGGAATATGCGCTCCGAATCTGAATACGATAAGCATGAAAAGTGTGAAAATGATTCTGCGTCTTAAATCAGGAATTTTCCAGGAGTTTCTGATTGTTTCGAGCATCTTACATCACCTCAGCCTTTCCGCCTGCCTTTTCTATTTTTTCTTTAGCTGTTTCGCTAATCTTAGCAACCTTTACAGTTACTTTCTTTGTAACCTCGCCTCTGCCGAGGATCTTAACGCCGTCAAGAGTTTTGCTGATGATACCCTTTTCGAGTAAGCTTTCAGCTGTAACCTCATCGCCGTCGTTGAACTTGTCGAGTACCTCAACGTTTACTGTAACATACTTCTTTGCAAAGATGTTTGTGAAGCCACGCTTAGGCAAACGTCTGTACAACGGCATCTGGCCACCTTCAAAGCCCGGTCTTACGCCGCCGCCTGATCTTGCATTCTGACCCTTATGGCCTTTGCCTGATGTCTTGCCGACGCCTGAACCGATACCGCGGCCAACGATCTTCTTTCTGTGAGTTGATCCTGCTGTAGGTTTCAATTCTTCAAGTCTCATTCGTTGCACCTCCTCGCTCAAACTTCTTCTACTGTTACAAGGTGACATACCTTGTTTATCATTCCTCTGATCTGCGGTGTGTCGTTATGTTCAACAACCGAACGGATCTTCTTAAGGCCAAG
>CAYMCT010000145.1:0-4386 GCA_964389075.1 uncultured Lachnospiraceae bacterium | reverse complement strand
ACGGAGGTAATTCTTATGGACAGACTCACAAGACGTACAGCCGGCGGACGGATTCTGCTGGATAAAAAGAAGTTCCCTGAGTATGCTGAAGAAACTCTCCAGAGGGAGCTGGCGGCGTTTCCGCCGTTTTGCGCAGTGGTGGAAAGACTATTCGAATATGAGGAACTGATTTCAGAGCAGACACAGTTATAATGGACTGAATACATGTGGATTGATTTGTATTTTGTCAGTTGTCTTGTCAATATGTAAAAAAGGTATTGCAAAGGTATTGCAAAATACCTTTTTTTATGTTACTATGAACTTACATTAGAAGAAAAGTGAGGACATTGCTATGATGGCTAAAAAACCGCCTATGGGCTGGAATTCATGGAATACGTTTGCGGAAAATATCAACGAAAAGCTGATAATGGAAATGGCGGACGTTATCGTAAACGAGGGATACAAGGACGCAGGCTATGAGTATGTTATTATTGACGATTGCTGGTCACTTAAAGAGAGAGTTGACGGCAAGCTGACACCTGACCCGAAGCTGTTCCCAAACGGTATGAAGTATGTCGCTGATTATATTCATTCTAAAGGCTTGAAGTTCGGTATGTATTCATGTGCAGGCTTTATGACCTGTGCAGGCTATCCGTCAAGCTACGGTCATGAGTTTGAGGATGCGAAGCAGTTTGCAGAATGGGGAGTGGACTATTTAAAATACGATTTCTGTAACTTCCCTGAAAGCGGTGACGCTAAGAATGCATATCTCACAATGGCAATGGCACTCCGTAACAGCGGAAGAGATATTTTCTATGCGGCTTGTAACTGGGGAGTACAGGACCCGTCAGGCTGGATGCGTTCGAGAGGTGCTCATTCGTACCGTTCAACGGGTGATATTTTTGATACTCCGAAATCGTACATAGATATATTCAAGAGCCAGATTAACAATATAGAGGGAAATACTTCAGGATGCTTTAATGATATGGATATGCTTATCTGCGGTATGCATGGCAAAGGTCATGTAGGCTTGCAGGGGTGCAGTGATAAGCAGTATTTACAGCATTTTGCAATGTGGGCGTTTATGGGCTCACCGCTTATTATCGGTGCGGATTTGAGAAATATTGATGAGGTAAATAAGAACACGCTGCTTAATAAAGGGCTTATCGCTATCAATCAGGACGAGGGAATGCGACCGGCGTTTTGTATCTGGAATAATGATAAGTCATATACCATGGCAAAGCTTATGAGTGACGGACGTGTGGCGTTTGCGATGTTTAATACCACTGATAAGGATGTGGAATGGAATGTGAACAACATTTGTGTGTCATTTGATGATTTGGGCATACACTCCGAATCGGGTAAGGCTTTAAAGCTAACCGATGCAATAACGGGCGAGGATATGGGTGTTTATAAGGACGGCTATCGTGGAGATATTTCGGCATATGGCAGCAAGATTGTTATTGGTGAAGTGGTAGATGGATAATTGTATGAAATGTCAAAAGGTTTTGTCAAATGACGAAATCGGACTTCATAAAAAGCTCTATAACCGTGCCGCCAAGAAGTATATGTGCATAGAATGCAGTGCAAAGTATCTTGATGTTACGGTTGAGCTACTGGAAAAGAAAATTACAGAATTTAAGCGTATGGGCTGTACGCTGTTCAAGTGAGAGGGGTGTTGTAAAAACACCCTTCTTTTATGCTTGACATCACAGGTAAAATATGATAAAATAAAAGGTGGATGCGTGTAATTAGTTTTGGCATCTTGAAAGGAGATATGGTTATAAAATGATAACCGGAAAACAGAGAGCGTTTTTGCGAAAGCTCGGTCATGAGCTTCAGCCGATTATTCAGATTGGCAAGGACGGCTTATCGGACACCGTTATAGGTGCGATTGATGAGGCGATTGAAAAGCGTGAGCTTATAAAAATAGCAATACTCGAAACGGCTATGCTCGATACTCGACAGACCTGTGACGAAACTGCGAAAAGAATAGGTGCAGAGCCGGTACAGGCGATTGGTAACAAGTTCATCTTATACCGCAAGTCGGGCAATGAGAAGAACAGAAAGATTGAGATTCCCAAAAAATGAAAATAGGAATTTTGGGCGGTACGTTTGACCCTGTGCATAATGCACACTTAATAACAGCACGTGCTGCACTGGAACAGCACGGTCTGGACAAGGTCTATATAATGACGGGCGGCATGCCGCCGCATAAAAAGGATTCGCACGTGACAGATGCGGTGCTACGTCATAAAATGGTCGAAATCGCTCTTGAGGGTGATAATGAGCTTTTACCGTTCGGCTATGAGGTGAATAAGCCCACATATTCGTATACGTCAGAAACTCTGCTGTCACTGAAAAAAGAACATCCCGATTGGGAAATATATTTTATCATCGGCGAGGATTCCCTGCGTGATATTATAAAATGGCACGAGCCGGAAACAATATTAAAGAACTGTGTTCTGCTCGTATATCCCAGAGGCAGTGAAACCGACCTTGACGGACTTATAGAAAACAGGCGCAAGCTTTTTAATGCCGATATACGAAAGGTTGATGCACCGCTTATCGGTATTTCGTCTACCGAAATCCGTAAACGTGTTGCGGAGGGGAAAAGTATACGGTATATGGTTCCCGACAGGGTTTATGAATTTATAAAAGAGAATGGACTCTACAGATGAATACAGACGAAATGAAAATTAAGCTTGCACAAGCTTTGCCGCAGAAGCGGTATTTGCACAGCTTAGGTGTGTGTGATGAATCGGTGCGTATGGCAAAGCTTTTCGGAGCAGATGAAAGCAAGGCATATCTTGCCGGACTTCTGCACGACTGTGCAAAGGCTATGACAGATGATGAGCAGCTGAAATTTTGCGAAAAACACAAAATTGAGCTTGACGAAATCACAAAACAGTGTCCGCCTGTTATCCATGCACCGCTCGGTGCGGTTATGGCACAGACACAATACGGTATAACGGATACTGAGATACTTAACGCTATCCGTTATCACACGGTTGCACGCAGGGGTATGTCGCTGCTTGAGAAAATCGTGTATGTGGCTGATATGACAGAGCCAAGCCGTGATTTTTCGGGCGTGGAGGTCTTGCGTGAGCTATCACAGACGGATATTGACGAGGCTTTCCGTGAAGCGGTAAAGCAGTCGCTTATACACAATCTCAGGTGCGGGAATTATATTCATCCCAATACGCTTGAGAGTTGGAACGATATTGTAAAGGAGAAATAGACTATGACAACTACAGAAAAGGTTCAGGCGGTAGTAAAAGCACTTGAGGATAAAAAAGCGTCAAACATTGAGGTGCTTGACGTTTCAAAGCAGACCTCGCTCGGCGATTATTTCATAATCGCATCGTGTCAGTCAACGGTTCAGGTTCGTGCCTGCATCGACGAGGTTGAGGAGCAGCTTGAGGAGTGTGGCATTGTTGTGCTTCATAAGGAGGGCTACAGCTCAGGCACATGGATTCTTATGGACTACGGCGATGTTGTTGTTCACGTTATGCAGCAGGAAATGCGTGAGTTCTACGGAATAGAGAGGCTATGGGACGCAGCCGGCACAGCAGTAAAGCTTGATGACTAATTTTCCGCATCTTGCACTTCTGAACTCACTCGCATACACATATTCAGCACGTTTGGCTACGCCAAAAGTCAGCCTGACGGCTGCCCGCCCTTCTTGGCGGTGCGTGTATAGATTCGTTCGTTCAGAAGCACAATCTGCGAAAAAATTCTACATCAATTAGATTTGTGGTGCGAATATAATATTACAAAAGTATAAAAATACAAGGAGTGTCAATGAAATGGCAGAATATAATTTTAAAGCGATAGAAAAAAAGTGGCAGGACAGATGGGACGAGGCTAATGCGTTCGCCGCTGTTAACGGTTCTGATAAGGAGAAATTCTTTGCTCTTATCGAGTTTCCGTATCCGTCAGGACAGGGCTTGCACGTTGGTCACCCACGCAGCTACACTGCTATGGATATTATTTCAAGAAAGAGAAGAATGCAGGGCTATAACGTGCTTTATCCGATTGGCTGGGATGCGTTCGGCTTGCCGGCTGAGAACTATGCGATAAAGAACAATGTTCATCCGGCTATCGTAACAGCACAGAATATTGCTAACTTCAAGCGTCAGCTTAAGATGCTCGGCTTCTCGTTCGACTGGACAAGAGAAGTAAACACAACCGACCCGAATTATTACAAGTGGACGCAGTGGATTTTCTTGCAGCTCTTTAAGAAAGGACTTGCATACAAGCAGGAGATGCCGATTAACTGGTGTACATCATGTCAGGTAGGTCTTGCAAACGAGGAGGTTGTAAACGGCGTTTGTGAGCGTTGCGGCGGCGAGGTTATTCAGAAGCGTCAGAGCCAGTGGATGCTCAAAATCACAGAGTATGCAC
>CAYMCT010000144.1:757-4393 GCA_964389075.1 uncultured Lachnospiraceae bacterium | reverse complement strand
GTTGTACCTAAGTCTATACCAATAATCTTTGCCATTTTTTATTCCTCCTGATAAATTAGTTTGCTACTTTTACCATACTGTGTCTTACAACACGTTCATTTTTATATATATAACCCTTCATCAAATCCTCAACGACAGTGTTGTCATCTACTGATTCATCCTCAATATGCATTACAGCATTGTGAAGGTTCGGGTCAAACTGCTCACCCAATGCCGGGATAGGCTTTACATCAAGCTTTTCCAGACAGTCGTTGAACTGCTTCATTACCATTTCGATGCCCTCTTTAAATCTTACGGCATCCTCTGATGTAACCTCTGTATTAAGTGCTCTTTCAAGGTTATCACCTATCGGGAGTAATTTAAGAACAGTGTCAATAACAGCGTCGGCATAACGAGCGGCTTTTTCTTTCTGAGTACGCTTCTGGTAGTTATCATACTCTGCCATAAGTCTTAAATACTTATCAGTCTGCTCTTTGAGCTGTAATTCAAGCTTTTCGGTTTCGGATAATACTTCCTCCTGCTCAGCTTCTTCTACTGTTTCCTCAGTTTCAAGGATTTCCTTTTCATCTGCCACTTCTTTACCTCCTCTCCTATTCCTCCTCATTGGAAATATATCCAACGAGTTTATCTATTTCATGCGAAATCAAATCAAGACTTGCAAACACCTTAGCATAATCCATTCGCTTAGGGCCTATAACGCCGATCTTTCCGACCGCCTTGCCGTCAAGCGAATAGTTCACTGTTACAAGTGAACAGTCCTTTAAGATTTCGTCCTCGTTTTCGATACCTATGGTTGCTTTTACCCCTTCATTATCCGATTTTGCAACAAGACTCTTGAGATTTGATTTATCCTCAAGGTAATTAAAAATTGCTTTAGCCTTTGAAACATCGTGATATTCGGGATAGTTAAGTATTGATTTTACGTTCTCAACGTAGATTTCGGTATCATCAAGTGCCGAAACAGATTCATAAACAAAATTCAATACATTAATGAGCAGCTTCGGTTCAATGTCTGTTGTTTTGCATATTTCATCTTCAATCTCACGTATCGTATCGTAAGTTATTTCATCAGCAGTCTTATCTCTCAGCCGTGCATTTAATATGGAAGAAAGCTTTTCACATTCCTCAAAGCTAAGACCGGTTTTAATAACTCTGTTCTTAACTGTTCTTGTTACGATTACAAGCATAACCGAATTTTCCGCAATCGGTACAAGGTCAACCTTTTTTATCTCGTTCCGCTCCGTAACAGGTGACGTGATAAATGTTGTATATTCCGTAAGCACCGATGCTAAAAAGCCTGCACGCTTAACAGCCATATCAAGTCTGCCGATTCGCCCTGCAAGCTCCTGCTGCAGCTTATCAATCGCTTCAAGACCAAGCTGATAACGCTTCATAAGCGAATTTACATAGAAACGGTAACCTGCATCGGACGGAACACGCCCCGCCGAAGTATGCGGCTGAATAAGATAGCCCATTTCTTCAAGGTCGGCCATTTCGTTACGGATTGTTGCACTGGAAAGTCCAAGCTCATTCTTTTTTGAAATCGCTCTCGACCCCACCGGCTCTGCCGAACCGATATATTCGTCAATAATCGCCTGCAAAATCTGCTTTTTTCTATCATTAAGCTCCATCTGACCGCCCCCTTTTCCTTCGAAGCCGTCTGCCGGTTTCTTTACGTTGTTAGCACTCACATCAAACGAGTGCTAACAACAATATATAAGATACCACTTTTTTTCTCCCTTGTCAAGTATTTTATTTTATTTTTAATATTTTATTCATAAATCGTATTTTTTATATGTAACAAAGCGCCTTTGTCGCACGCCTGCAGCGGGCAGAGAAGGATAACGCTTTAGTTCTGCCCATGTGCGTTTCCAAGCGTAGCGAGGAAAAATTCGCACGGGCATTTAATCCTTTTTTACATTATAGGAAATGAGTAATTTCCTATAATGTAAAAGAGCTATCACATTAATATGATAGCCCCTTTTGAGATTACTCATTTACCCATTCTACCTTTAAACCTAATGCTTCTCCCGCAAAACGGACAGGAATATATGTTCTGTCGTTTACTATCTGTGCTGTGGTATCCATTGTTATAATCTCATTACCCGACTGCATATCTGCACTGCCTATTTTGATTATAACTGTTTTATCTCCTTTTGTGAGTGTTGCTGTGTATGTTTCTTCGTCCCAGCTTACCTCACAACCCAAAGCTTCTGCTACGGCTCTTATCGGTATCTGTGTTCTGCCGTTTTCATCTATAAAAGGCAATTCCTCACCGAAATCCACTTCTTTGCCGTTAGTTGCAACAATCAAGCCGTCTGCTGTTGATGTCACTGTAAGAACTTCTTGCTCAACAGGTTCTGATGTTGGTTTTTCTGTCGGCTTTTCAGTTGGCTCAGTGGTCGGTTCTTCTGTCTGTTCAGGCTTTTCAGTTGTTGCATAGTCAGGGTCAAGTGCGGTATTTCTAAATGCGGTTGCTTTATTAGCGTAACGACGGTTATTCGTGATTAAAGTGTCATCTGTTACAGCGGTAAACTGAAATGCATCACTTCCCAATGACAACAATGTTGTACCGTATTCAAAGGTGATGTTTTTCAAATTATCACAATGCGAAAATGACAATTGACCAATCTTTGTAACAGATGACGGTATTGTTATGTCTGTGAGATTATCGCAATCGTAAAATGCAATTTTCTCTATTTCCACAACCGTTGACGGGATTGCAATAGATGTAATTTTTTCACCTACAAATGCACTTTCTCCTATAACCTTTACACCGTCAGGTATTACCACCTCCGACGCCGTTCCTACATATGCCACTAATTTCCCATTCTTATCTACTATATACGGATTATTCTCGTCTACCAAAGTCTGCACCCACGGTGTATTATTAAAAGCGGTCCAGAACGAAGCAATCTGCTCATTTGTCAACCCTGTTACCTCTGTCAGATTTTCACACTTAAAAGCTGAAAATCCCATTGATGTAATTCCGTTGTGTGCTTTTACCGTTTCCAGTCCGCATTTTGAAAACGCTTCCTTTCCGATTTCCGTAACACTCGAAGGTATAGTAACTGTTTTTAGTTCAGGATTTAGTCTGAAAGCTCCCTGTTGAATCCTTGTGAGAGTGGACGGCAGATTCAGACTTTGTAAATTGCATAACTGAAAAGCCATCTCACATATATTCAAAAGTCCCTCGTTGAATTCAACGCTTGTCAACGAACTGCAGCCCGAAAATGCAAAAGAGCCTATTTTAATAACTGATGCCGGAATTGTAATACTTTCAAGAGAAGTACAGTCTTTAAATGTATTTTCTTCTATTTCAGTAATATTCTCCGGCAAGGTTACGCTTTTAAGCTTTAGGTAATCCCAGAAACCGGTGATTGATGTACAAGTGTCGGGAAATACAATTGCTTCAAGAGAACTTTCTCTACCGAAAAATCCGTTTACATTTACTACCGGCAAACCGTCAATCGTTTCAGGAACAATAACCGGAGATGTTGTTGTATACAGATAATTCAAACTAACGCTTTCTGAATCATCACTTAAATGGTATTCGTATTTTGTCTTATCACTTGCTGTATAAATAGTTTCACCATAAGCGTTTGTTGTAAAGTATCCGCCCTCCGATGTATATAT
>CAYMCT010000144.1:0-747 GCA_964389075.1 uncultured Lachnospiraceae bacterium | reverse complement strand
TCGCTTCATATCATATCACAACCTTTATATCATTTAACTTTCAGGATAAAACAGTGCCCAGAAATTATATTCGCTATTAGTAAAACCGTCACTTGTAGCGGCGACCTCAAAAAAGTATTTTGTTGATTCATTTCTTGGTGCAAAATTTATATTTCCCAAACCTGTATATCCCTTAGATTCATTAACAGCTTTTATCCTAATAGAAGATTGCTTTTTTAATATAAAATGCGAATCGTCATCAAAATCCACGTAGTATAATGTTATAAGTAAGCCTGCGCCTGTTTGTGAACCGTTGTCGGTAATTAATCCAGGATTTTCAAAAACAATACTATAGCTACTATCAAAGTTTGCAGTGTTGTTAATATAGAAAGCATCTACATCATATTCATCTGTCATGTAATACGTTCTGCCATACTGTGCCTTAATCTCATCTTCGTCATAACCAGAAGAATATGGTGCGCATACTACGCTATTGTCAGCGACATATTGCGCATACGCTGCTCCGGTTACATCATCTTCATACTCTTCGTTCTCGATACAAATACTGCCGGTTATGTCAGTTACCGTGGTTGAATATATCACAAAATACATTGTATCGCCTGCCTCAAGATAGCTACCATCAAAATATGCAACCATCGACACATTTTTATTTCCGCTTCTTACGGTTGTAGCAGAATAATTCCTTACCACTGTGGAACTGCCACTCTTTTTGTACCATACTAAATATGAAAAGGCATCAGACGCATT
>CAYMCT010000143.1:0-4410 GCA_964389075.1 uncultured Lachnospiraceae bacterium | reverse complement strand
CTGCTGATTAGCAATACCGCAACTTGTTTTGCAAGCTGACTGACATGATGTCTGACACTCGCCGCAACCACCCTTAACAGCTGATTCCTTAAGGTTAGCCTTATTCAAGGTTTTAACGTGTTTCATGATGTTACCTCCTTTGAATGATAAGCATAATGCTATAGAAACATTATAACACATCTTTTATGAAAAATAAAGTCTTTTTTGAAAAAAATTATTCTTCCGTTTCATATGAAATAGTTACGGCTTTTGATGTTCCGTTAGGACGCATATTTTCAGCAGTATCCCAAGCGAATATTTTTACCGTATCTGCAGCGTATACACCGAAGGTGTAGGGGACTTCCTGTGATGAATCTGCATCAAGCGTTACCTCTTTACATATCACCTTTTGCAAGACTCCGTCTTTATACGCAGCGGCAATCACATCAACTGTTTTGCTTGTAGCGTCGTAGTTTACAATCGTTGCATTTGCCGAAAGAACATTCTGATTTGTGTCACAGGAAACAAATTCGACACATACTCCACTTGATTCTGACTGGGATATACTCATAATAGGCTCAGAATTATTATTGTAGAAGATTTCTTCTGTATCTGCTTCAACATAAATTGTTGCATTATGAGCCTCCGTTGTTTCAAATGAAACAGTCTGCCGTTTGCGTGCATTGATCGTGCCAAGCTCCGATTGTGCAAGCTTTGTACCGTTAGCAGAGATGAGATAGCATATAACATTCTCTGCATTGATATAACCATAATTTGAAATGGTTGCTGTAAGTGTTGAACCGTCATATGAACAGCCTTCAGGTGTGAGGTCTGCAAGACCAAGCTCGAAGGTTGCGCTGTTGTTGCTTTCGTCAATATCCTTGTCATTCGGTGTTACGGTAACGGTGTAAACGGCGTTGTTAAGATTATCAGGCAATGTGAATTTCGTAGTGAGGTCTGTGGTTGTACCTGAATGAACGTCAGCATTGAGTTGCTCCTTTGCAAGCTCGGTGCCTGCCGAATCGGTAACCTTAACGGTAAACGATGTCTGTGTTGAAGTACCATTATTTGTAATGCTTGTTGTTATTGTTGCATTACCGCCCTTTACATATTCGTCAAACTCGCATAATGTCGAATTAACAATAAGATCCGTATGCTCGGTAATATCCGAAATCATAATATTGCATTCTACAAACAGAGAGTCTGAAGCTTCGTCAATATCTGTCTGACCGAACGCAAGGCGAATGTTTCCATTCTTGTTAAGATAGCCAGAGGTTTGACGGATTTTCTTGCCGTCGTTTGTGAGCTTTACAGGCTCGCCCCATATATCATCATCGCTGTCATAATAAATTGCATAAAGCTCAGTTGCATAATCCTCAGCCTGCTCCCATATAATAGCTCTGTCATTTCCGTTGGAGAGTATGTTTGTATTTGTGAGTAATAACGGATTTACAGGAAGCTCAAGCTGTTCAATTCCGCTTTCGTGTCTTTCCCATATCTGATCACCGTGAATCCACGCATAACCATTGTTATGTACCGATAGTGCATAATCGGCAACGCTGTCCTCAGTGATTTTCGTGAGCTTGTTCTCATAATATTCGTAGAGCTCACAGTCTTCCGCCGTTTCTGGATTGTTGTCCGTATCAACAGTGTATGCAATGGCAGGTTTTTCGCCGAAATAGCATACGCCGAGTGATGAAACATTGCCAAGCTCCGTTGCTATTTGGGTTGTATCCATATCCCAAAATGAACCGTCATATGTAATGCTGTTAACTGAGTTTGTGCCTGTAAGCTCGAATCCGTCATTATCGGTGTTTTCGATCCATGTAACGGTTGCGTTTGTTCCGTCTGTTGCAACATCAGCTCCGAACTCAAATACACTGTTGCTGTAGGTGAGTTGTTCAGGCTCACTCCAGCTGCTTCCGTCAAAGAATGATGCATAGAGGTCAATTTCCTTAGTCATTTCTTCAAGCGTTGTTGTATCCGACATTACCTTGTTTGCCTTTTGCCATACAAGGATTGCTCCGTCATTTGTTGCTTTAAGGACAGGGGAGAAGTCTGCAGTGTCGCTTGCGGATACGCTTGCCGAATCTGACCACGTACCTTTATTATTAATTGAATACTTCAAAACAGTTCGGTTTATGTCAGAGCGTGTTGTATCGTCCTCAATCCACACAAGCATTTCTCTGCCATCTGCAAGTAATACAAGCTGTGGCTCCGGATTGGGATATATGTTTGATACAATCTTTGAGGTGTTGATTGAGTCTATTCCCATAACGGACATATTATCATTTGCCGTAAATTCCGATGGTGTGCCTATGTAATCTCTCGGCAGAAGCGTCAGCTCGTCAACGTCCTGTATCTCCATAAGCTCTGCTCCGAAATCGGGATAAATGGAATAGGATTTCAAATCGAAATCACGCTCAAACTTTCCGAATACCAGAAGCTGTAACTTGACATACAAAGAACCTGTTATGCTCGCTTTAAATACATCCTTCAAAGGCTTTCCGTATTCAACTCCGAGATTTGCATTTATTTTCATCTTTCCACCGAATTCTGCATTGGCAAGAGGCGTGTTCCCTGCACCTAAGCCGACATAAGGTGATACTGTTAAATCAATTTCGCCAAATGCGGTCCATGCATTTGTTTCGATTATCTTTATTCCAAGCTTTCCTGTTGCATCCGCTTCGAAGCCTACCTTTAGATAGAAAACAGGTGCGGGAGCAAATGGAACCTTTACGTTTGTATCCATTTCCAGAATATAAACAATTGCACCTGAGATTAAATTCTGGTTTTTATCAAACTCTATATAACCCGCCGGAGTAGCGTTAAAATCAAAGCCGAAATTCATATTCGCTTTTTTGAACTTACTCACAATGCCGGGCACCTTCATCATTGAATTTTTGCCGATTCCCGTTGTTGTTACGAACTCTCTCACGTCATGGTACAATGCTCTTTTATCGGTGTATCCTTTAAGTGCTGTTTTATCAAGATAGCCCAAAATCATTTCAAAATGTTCTGTTTCATGGTTGTATTCAACACTGTATAAGGGAGTTTCTATTTTTGAATTAATCGGTAACTCAAACAGATAGAATTTTTTGTTAAATATCTTAAGGGATGGACCACGAAGAGTCTCTTTAGGTGTTGTTATTGTTTTAAGATGTTTCTGTGTGATTCCAAGAGAGTTGCTTATTGCAGAAGAATCTGCTGCAGGCAAGCTCGAAAATCCGCCGCCACCGCCTGATGCATATGTCCAGTCGGAATTGTTGATTATATTACTGTATGCCAAAAGCTCGTACGGAATACCGTTTTCAATAGCGTAGTTATGTGCATAACTGTTCGGATAGCAGTAGATTACAAGTTTATTCATATCACAGCCGTTGAATGCATCTCTGCCTATAGTTGTAACGCTTGAAGGTATCTCAACATGAGCGATGTAGCTTGCATAGTTACCGCTTGCACACATATTTGCGGGGATTGATTTTAATCCGCTTTGGAAATACACATTATCAAGATATATTGCACCTGCAAACTGATAGCTTGAACTTTCAAGAGATTTTGGTACTGTGATTTCGCTTATTTTTGTATCTCTGATACATCTTGCACCGAGATATGTTGTCTGTGCCGGCAAAATAAGCTCTGTCAGCTTTGGACAGTTTGCGAATGCTTCTGTATCGATGCGGAGCGATGCATTGTATGAATAATTCTGCTCAAAATTAACCTCCGACAAGATGTCGCAGTTTGCAAACACACTGCTTCCTATAGTTGTAACGCTTGCCGGAATACTTATCTTTTTCATTATGGTGCAGCCCGAAAAAGCGTTCGAAGAAATTTCCGTGAGGTTATCGGGAAGTTTTATACTTTCTAAGTATGTACACGAACGGAAAGCATACACTCCTATTTTTGTAACGGTATCGGGTATGATTACCGTTTTTACATAGCTGAGAGAATCAGGACTTGCACAAATTCCGTTCGGGACAACAGTTGCACCATCTTCAAATATAACTGTTTCTAAAGTTTTACAGTTTGCAAGAACGCCGTTGCCATAGTAGAATGTATCCGTAACACCCTTTGGAACGGTAAAAGTTTCGATAGCTGTACCTGCAATAATCTCTTTGCCGAGAAAACATGTGTATGACGGTAAATCAAGAGATTTTATCTTTGGACAATTTGAAAAGATAAACGATTCAAGAGTGAGCTTGAACTCATGCTCATCATTATAATTAAACGTAACTGTTTCAAGATTATCGCAATTCGCAAATACCGAGCCACGTAAAACAGTAACAGATTTAGGAATATTAACCTTTTTAAGGCTGTCACAGTTATTAAAGGCATTAGTTTTGATTTCCGTAACAGTTTCGGGAATAACAATCTCTTCAACATAGCTTGTGCTGTCAGGGGAAGCACAAATACCTTGCGGAACAACTGTTG
>CAYMCT010000142.1:0-4460 GCA_964389075.1 uncultured Lachnospiraceae bacterium | reverse complement strand
TTTTTTAATCCTACGTTTTTTTAGGCATTTTACACAAACGTCACACTTTAAATATATTCAACTTGACCACGCTCTACAATTGCAAACCATCCTCCGTCGCAGTTATGGACTCTGAAAACAGCTCAGTCATAAATTTCTCCATATATTCAACGTGTTTAACACATGCTGTTTCATAGATTGAATGCATGGCAAGCTGTGCAAGACCTACATCTGCACTGTTTACCGAAATCTGCCTGTTCATAAGATTCCCAAGAGTTGATCCGCCCGGAATATCACTTCTGTTATGGTATTCCTGATACGGCACATTTGCCTTCCTACATACAGTCTTGACCACCGCCGCCGAGACAGCATCTGTTGTATATCTGCCCGATGCGTTGTATTTTATAACAATACCTCCGTTAAGTCCCGGTCGATTTGTTATATCGGCTTTACTCATATAATTAGGGTGTGCCCCGTGTGCATTGTCAGCCGAAAGAATAAAGCTTGATGATAGCTTTTTGAGATATTCCGTTTTCGATATTCCCAGTCCGCAATTAATACGTTCCATTGTATCTGTAAAAAATGTTGACTCGGCACCGTTATTCGTAAGAGAGCCTGTTTCTTCATTATTAAATGCGACAAGCATTTTAAGCATATCGGATTTCTCCGAAGCCAAAAATGCATTAAGTGACAGATACACATTTTCAAGATTGTCAATTCTGCCGCAAGAGAAAAACTCATTCTCTGCACCGAACACCACTCCGTCCTCGCAATTGTACAAATACAAATCACAGCCCAGAATGTTTTGTGCCTCTACCCCGGCTACTTCTGCAATGATGTCCACAAATTTCGTCTGTGACTTTTCATCGCTAAACAAAGGCAGCATTTCGGTTTGTATATTGACCTTTTCTTCTGAACGTGGCCTGCCCATATGTACAGCAAGACTCGGAATTACCACAAGACTGCGTTTAACATCTACAAGACGTTCTTTAATACCTCCATCGCATAAAACCGCAATTCTGCCCGCAACCGAGAGCGGACGATCAAACCAGCTTTCACGATTCATTCCGCCATAGCCCTCTATATTCAGGCGAACAACACCGTTTCCCGCAACCTCAGGGTTTGACTTTATCTTAAACGACGGTGAATCGGTATGAGTTGCGCATACCATCAGCCCTCTGTACTCACCGCCCGGCACCGAGAACGCTATAACCGACGAGCCGCCCCGGCTCACAAAATAGTTTTTGCCGCGTTCTACATTCCACGCTCCGCTTTCAAAAAGCTCAATGAAGCCCGCACTAAGCAGACGCTCACGAATATTTTTTACAGCATGATATGCTGTAGGTGATTCTTTTATAAATTTCAATAATTCCATATCATTTTACTCCTGTTATTATACCGCATATTACCACAACAGCACAAAGCAGCTTAAACAACGTATTTTCCTCCCTGAACACAACCCTGCCGCCAAGAATTGTTATGAGCACCGCACATTGCTTCAAAAGAGTAAGCGGAATAACATCTCCGCTCTGATTTGCAATAAACAAAGCCTTATCGCCGATTACAAACATAATCGCCAGAATCGGAATCCAGTAGTTTTTATAAAGCATACGCCAATCTATATGTATACGTTTTATTATTATATGAAGAAAATACATCACCGTAAGGAAAAACATATACCAGAACTGCAGCTGCGACGGCGTAATTCCCGTTTCAGGACGCATAAACCACTTATCGAAAATTTCGGAGCAGGAGTTCATAAGGCACGATATAAGAACAAACACAACGTATTTCATTTGCACTTTTTCGCCCTGTATGCCTGTGCTCTTAATCATATTCACCATAACAAGCCCGTCTATAACCAATACCATACCGACCGCCTTTTCAAGACTCAGCACTTCACCGAACAGCACCACACTAAGCACCGAGGTTATAACCACTCTGGACATATCCATAAGTCCGTAAAAGCCTATCGGCAGATTTTCAATCGCCTTGAACGAACAAATCCATGCTATATAAATAACAAAAGATTTTACCGCTATAAGACCGAGATAGTTCATTCCTCCGTCAAATATTTCAAGTGCTTCGCCTGTCCACGGCAAAACGAAAACAAAACTGAGAAGCGTATAAAAGAACAGCACCTCAATTGTACTGCTTTTTCGGAGTGCAACCTTCTTTGTTACATCACGCATTCCTTTCAGCACGCCATAAAGTGCCGCTAATGCAATCCACATCATAAAACCCCCTTATTTTCCCATAAACGGGACACTTTAAAAATTACCCCTTGACTTTTTGTTTTTTCTGTGTTATACTCATATACGAACAGATGTTCGGAACAGATGTTCGTATACCGAACAAAAGAAAGGGATTAATTATTATGGAACCGTATACTTATTTTATTACAGCAACCGTTTTATCATTAGTTGCATTCGGTGCAGCCGCTCCGGTAGCAACAAGTGCTTTGCTTGCAGTTTCTGCAATACTGTTCGCAGGCGGAATATACACCAGGCTTTTTGCAAGATAAATTTCCTGCATCTTATACATTATACTATTACAATATACAAAATTCAAGTTTTTTTACAAAATATATCTCACAAATTTACTATTGACTTTTACAGATAAATATGGTAAAATCCTAATTAATGAGAGGGAGTAGCTTACGTCCCCCGGGACGCAATACAGCTTCGTCAATCACGATTGAATCACCAATCCGAGCGTATTCTAAGAAGCAAGACTTTCATTGCAGTTTTTGTGCTGCGATGATAGTTTGCTTCTTTTTTATTCATCGCGGCATAATATTAATACTATAAAGGAGTGTATTTATTATGAAAGAATTTTATCAAATGAAAAAACACGAGGTTTATGATACCTTCAATGTGACAGAAGAAGGTCTGTCAACAAGAGAGGCTATTGATAATACCAAGAAGTACGGCAAGAACGCTCTTGAGGATACCGGCAAAAAGTCCACCCTGCTGATTTTTCTTGAACAGTACAAGGACCTGCTTGTAATTATCCTTATTATCGCCGCTGTCATTTCAGGATTTTTAGGCGACTGGGAAAGTGCGATTGTTATATTTACCGTTATAACACTCAACGCAATTCTCGGAACCATCCAGACTCTTAAAGCAGAGCATTCACTCAACAGCCTCAAGGCAATGTCAGCACCGACTGCAAAGGTTATACGTGATGGCAAAATCAAGGTTATTGACGGCGCAGACGTCACCGTCGGAGACGTTGTTATAATCGAAGCCGGCGATTTTATATGTGCAGACGGCAGAATTATAGAAAATGCAACCCTGAAGGTTGATGAGAGCGCTCTCACCGGCGAAAGCGAACCGGTTGAGAAAGCAGATATTGACATTGATACAGAAAAGCCAATCGGCGACAGAATCAATATGCTCTATTCGGGAAGCTTTGCCACTTACGGTCGTGCGAAAATGCTCGTTACCGGCATAGGTATGGGTACAGAAATCGGAAAAATCGCTACCCTTTTGAAGAACACCGAGGAAAAGAAAACTCCGTTACAGGTAAGCCTTGACAATTTCGGCAAAAAGCTTTCAATAGGAATACTGGTTGTTTGTGCAATCGTATTTGCATTAAGTATTGCAAGAGGTAACGCAATCGTTGATGCTTTCGTGTTCGCAGTCGCACTGGCAGTTGCTGCTATTCCCGAGGCACTCAGCTCAATTGTTACTATCGTGCTTAGCTCAGGAACACAGAAGCTCGCAAAAGAAAACGCAGTAATACGCAAGCTTCAGTCAGTAGAGGGTCTGGGCAGCGTTTCAATAATCTGTTCAGATAAAACAGGTACACTTACACAAAACAAAATGACTGTACAGAAAATCTATTTCGACGGTCAGACAATCGACAAAGATGAGCCGATAAACGAACGTCAGGCACAGCTCGTCATAGACGGTGCACTCTGTAACGACTCAACCGACAGAGACGGTCAGCACATAGGCGACCCTACAGAAATCGCTCTTATCCTCTACTCACACAAGCACGGATATTCAGCAGAGGATGTCCGCAAAAAATATCAGCGTGTAGGCGAAATTCCGTTTGATTCTGACAGAAAGCTTATGTCTACCGTACACGAAATAGAAGGCAGCCTGAAGATGCTTACAAAAGGTGCTTTTGACGTACTCCTTCCACGTATAAATGACATTAAAACACAAGAAGGCAAGCGCACCTTCACAAGCGAGGATGCTGAAAAGCTCAGGAATGCAAACAGAGAGTTTTCAGAAAGCGGTTTGAGAGTTCTTGCCGTTTGCGAAAAGGATGTTGTCAGCGCTGACATAACTGTAGACGACGAAAACGGCTATACCCTACTCGGCCTCATCGCTATGCAGGACCCGCCGAGAGTTGAATCCGCCGCAGCCGTTGCAAAGTGTAAATCAGCCGGAATCAGACCTATAATGATAACAGGTGACCACCTTGTTACAGCATCAGCAATCGCAAAAGAAATAGGAATATTAGAGGAC
>CAYMCT010000141.1:1604-4463 GCA_964389075.1 uncultured Lachnospiraceae bacterium | reverse complement strand
CGGATATATGCCGGTTGTAAGGCAGGGCGAAGACTATTTCAGCCTTGAAAAGGGCTGTACACTTAGCTATGACAAAAGGGAGCCGGGAAATGTAAAGCTTACTTCCGTAATGTCAGAGCTTATGCGATATATAGTGAATTGCCCTGATAAAAAAATGCTGTCATTTGTAATAAACGACAATTCGGAATTTGACAAGTTCAACGAATTGACTGAAAAATATGTAAGCATACAGTGCGACCGTGATTTTTCAAGCTTAAATTACTTCAAAGCAATGTATAATTCATAGAGTAGAGAAGTGTTTTGGTAGATTTTTATAAAAACATCACCTATCTTGTACCCAAACATAACAATTTCGCAAAAATTGAAAAAAATTTAATAAAAGACTTGCAATTATGAAAAACATGTAGTATAATATTAGGGTATTATGTATTAAATTTGTGGAGGTGTAGATTTTGCCAAACATTAAATCAGCAAAAAAGCGTGTTAAGGTAATCGAGAAAAAGACTGCCATAAACACAGCTCGCAAGACTGCTTTAAAGACTGCTATAAAGAAGTTTGAAGCTGCTGTAGAGGCTGCGGACAAGGCTGCTGCAACACCGTTGTTCAACGACGCTGTTAAGAAGCTTGACCAGGCTGTTGCTCACGGTATTGTTCACAAGAACAAGGCTGCAAGAAAGAAGTCACAGCTTGCTATAAAGTTCGCTAAGCTTGCGTAAGAAAAAAGAATTAACAAGAACTGCAAAATGCGGTTCTTGTTTTTTTTTTAAAGCTATTTACAAATGATGTAAAATATAGTAAAATGTAGATATATTATAAAATATGGAGGAACACTAAAATGAAAAAAAGGCTAATGGGGATAACCCTTGCATTATCTGTGCTGATGCTTATTGTATCACCGGTTCTGCCGCAAAAAACGGCATATGCGTTTCAAACGTACACAATATCTAACGGTGAATACATATGGTATGAGGTCGAAAATAACGAAGCGACATTCTGCGGTTATATAAATTACAACCAGGTGGTTACGGAATACGAAATACCATCAGAGATTAAAGGCTATCCCGTAACTGCGGTTGAGGTAATAGACAGTTATGAGTTTAATGTAAAAAAGCTTGTAATCCCTGACACAGTAAAAACGATTAAGAATAATGGATTTTCTTGTTGTACCTCTTTGGAAGAAGTAGAAATGGGTGCAAATGTAGAGGTTATTGAGGATATTGCTTTTAGTGATTGTACGGCACTTGAAAAGATTACTCTTTCACCAAAGCTTAAAACAATAGGAAATAATGCATTCTACGGCTGCAGTGCATTAAAGGAAATAGCTATTCCCGATTCGGTAACCTCAATCGGAGAATTTGCGTTTAATATGTGTACCTCGCTTGAAAAAGTAACTATAGGCAGTGGACTCAAAGAATTGCCGTTGGCGGTTTTTGACAGTTGTTCATCATTACATACTGTTTCTATGGGTAAAAACATAGAAATAATAGGTGAGCAGGCATTTATGTACTGTACAGCTCTTAAAAATATAAGCATACCCTCAAAGGTAACAACTATTGAGAAAAGTGCCTTCGCTTACTGTGAGACTCTCGAAGAGGTGGCAATGCCAAATTCGCTGCTGACAATAGGCAGAGATGCATTCGAAGGATGCAGAGGCTTAAAGAAGGTGACATTAGGAAAAAACGTAAAGACTATCGGCATGCACGCATTTAATGAATGCTCTTCGCTTGAAAATATTGTTATTCCTGATTCGGTTGAAGTTCTGGGCGTTTCTGCGTTTGGTTTTTGCAGAGCGTTAAAGAGTGCGGTGCTCAGCAAAAATATTACGTCAATTGGAGAGCGTATGTTCAATGAATGTTCTTCGCTTGAAAGTATAAGCATACCTGATTCGGTAGAAACAATAGGTGAAAGTGCTTTTGGGTACTGTACATCTTTAAAGCGTATATCTTTGGGACGGGGAGTGGACACAATCGGCGAAAATGCTTTTTCTAATTGTAGTTCACTTGAAAATGTCAGTATGCAGTATGGCGTGCGTGAAATAGGCCGGAGTGCGTTTATGAGTACAGGACCGATAGCTAAGCTTGTAATTCCGGACAGTGTCACGACTCTGGGCGAGTATGCTTTTATGTACAGTAATATACAGAGTGTCGTACTTGGTAAAGGGTTATATGAAATTGAGCCGAGTACATTCTATCTTTGCGGAGCGTTACGTTCGGTTAATATCCCGGATAATATAGAATATATAGGCAATAATGCTTTTGCGGATAATGAGTCACTTGCAAAGGTTGTAATAGGTGATGGAGTATCGGAAATCGGTGAGTATGCGTTTTCACGTTGTAAATCCTTGAAGACGGTAGATATAGGCTCCGGGGTGAGAACGATAAACTACAGTGCGTTTACTGATTGTGACGCATTGCAAAGCGTTACTTTGTCAGAGGGTGTTGAAACAATCGGCGATAACGCATTTTCAAGCTGTGAATCGCTGACAGAAATAACAATTCCAAGCAGTACGAGAAAAATTTGTGAGTATGCTTTTAACTGGTGTACATCGCTTGCAAAGGTTGAGATGGGTGCTGCTGTGACAGAAATAGGAAGCTATGCATTTAATTACTGTAAGCCTCTTAAAGAAATACATATTCCTGCGAGTGTTGAAACACTTGGAGGAAACATACTGGAAGGAACAGCAGTTACAGATGTTTACTACGGCGGAACCGAAGCTCAATGGTATAAGCTTATGGAGACAAGCTGGCTTGGTACAAATGATGCAACTATTCATTTCGGTATGAAAAGTGACACCGTATCAACTTCAACAACGAAATCAATCTATTCAAACAGACGTCACCATCTCGTATATAAGAACCT
>CAYMCT010000141.1:0-1594 GCA_964389075.1 uncultured Lachnospiraceae bacterium | reverse complement strand
AAACGATGATTACGTAATCTGTACAGATGCAGTTATATCCTTTGACGGACAGACCTATCCTGCTGATGAAAAAGGTATCGTGCCGATGCCGAAAACAAGCGATATAACGGTATCTGCACCGGGATACAGAACAGAGGTGCTGGAGTATTCGGATTATATGAACGGACTTGGAATATTCCTCGAAAAGGAAACCGATTTGCCGATTATAAAGAGCGTAGAGCTTGGTAAGGACGAGGTGCGCCGTTCATCGGAGAAGTTCACAAAAAAGAGGGAGGCGCAGTTTTGGGCAGACGTTGATACCAACGGTCATACGGGTTGTGAGATATATATCGAAAACGGCGATAATAAATGGACAATAAACGGTAGCAACGGCGGATATTCAACCACAATCAACATTGGCGAGGAGTACAATTCGTGGAACGATTCGTATATCGTGGTTGAAATGGCAGACGGACGGAAAATCTCAAAGAAAATTAATATAGGATATGTTCCGGCAGCGAAAGAAAAGCCTGTTATATCGTTTGGCGATGGAATTACGGGCATCGGCGACAATGAAATCCCGTATCTTAATCAGATGAAGTTCGATTTCTCAATCCCCAACTTCCCGTTCGATTTCACTATAGAGGACGATAAGATTGTTGCAACCTTCGGTGTTGATATTTCAAAATGGAAATATAGTAAATACGGCAAAGACAAGGGAGAATGGGATAATCAGTATAACGCACATAAAACGCTGGCTGAGGTAATAAAGAACAGCCACGAGCGTATGGAGGACGAGGAGAGTATTGTTGAGGAATACAATAAGCTCGTAAAGGAGATTGGCGGTATAAAAACGGGCGGAAAAGCGAAGTTTGGCTTTGATGCAAATATATCAGCTGTCGGATACCTCGAAGGCACGATTGATGAAAAAGGCATATTTTTCTCTGACGGCGGTGTAATTTTTGTAGCCGAGGGAGAGGCAGGTCCCGAAGGCCAGGGTATTATTGTTATCGGACCTGCACCTGTTCCGTATAACTGGGAGATTAAGTTCAAGGGTAAGATTGAAGCACAGCTTCAGGTTGCACAGCGTGAAGAACGCAGTGAGGAGCTTACTCCGCAGGGAACTCTCGGCGGAAGCGTAGGCTTAAAAGCAGGCATAGGACCGGGGCTTAGCGATGTGCACATAAATGCGTGTATAGAAGGTACGCTTGACCCTAAGTATACCTTTACCTATAATTCGTCCGATTTTAAGCTTGAGGCGGGCGTGGGCGTGTTTGTTGAAGCGGTACTGGGTCCGTGGAAACATAAATTCGGACCTAAACCTATAAAAGTTCAGCTATATCCAAAGGCAAATACTGCTGCATCAGAGCTGGGCAGCTTCAGCATATACGATGTTGATGAATTTACCGTGATTGACCGTGACTATCTTGATACTCCGCAGGAGTTCACGGCGAACGACGGTGTTATAAGGGCATTTGCAGATACAACGGTTGACGAAACTGTTATAAAGACAAACACATTTATGGTGCCAGATCCGAAAATGGCGGATTTAGGCTCAGGCAAGCGTGTTATTGTATGGGTTGACGAGGATATGACAGCAGACGAATATAACGGA
>CAYMCT010000140.1:0-4486 GCA_964389075.1 uncultured Lachnospiraceae bacterium | reverse complement strand
ATTATACCCCAAACTATTCCCTGTGCTACAGCGCCCGGAATACCGTATGAGCTCAGAAACACAAGAAACTGAACATATAAATTCATTAATCACAAATCCTTTCATTAATAAAAAGTTGCAATGGGGTTATAACCCGACCCCATTGCATACCTTTTTAACAATATTTAATTAATTATTCAGCAGCGATAGCTACATAATCGTCAGGAACTGTTATTCCAAGACTTTCTACACGCTCTGCATAATACTTCTTCGTAAGACCTTCTGCAAATCTGATATCCATATCTGCAGGGTCGCTGCCATCTACAAGAATTTCGTATGCCATTGCACCGGCAACCTCGCCTATGCTGTAATAGTCGATTGAAAGCGTTGCTATACCGCAGCCCTTACAAATACCCTCTTCACCTGCAATAATAGGTACGTTTGCAGGAGCAGCTATATTATTGATAATCTCTGTGTTAGCGGCTGCTGTATTATCTGTCGGGATATATAAAGCGTCGCTCTCGCTGCAGGCTGTTGTTACAACTGCTGCTACATCGTTTGAGTCTGAGAAAGCGTACGGTGTACATACATAACCAAGCTTTTCAAGCTCTTCTGTTACTATATCTACCTGATATTTTGAGTTTGCCTCGCCTGAGCAATAAAGAAGACCTATATTCTTTGCATCAGGAAGCAATTCCTTGAACATTGCAGCCTGCTCCGCAAGCGGTGCAAGGTCTGATGTTCCTGTTATGTTCATACCTGTTTTTCCTGTCCAGTCAGCTATGTCAAGTGCTGTTGCGTAGTCTGTGATTGATGTTCCTACTATCGGAATATCCATTGTTGCTGATGCAGCTGCCTGAAGTGCAGGTGTTGCATTTGCAAAAATCAAATCTGCATCACTTGCTACGAACTGGTTTACAATTGTTGAACAGGTTGCGGCATCGTTTGATGCATTCTGCTCATCGAATTTAACATTATCGCCAAGCTTTGCCGAAAGTGCGTCCATAAAACCGTCTGTTGCCGCATCAAGTGCTTCATGCTGAACAAGCTGACAAATACCTACATTATATACCTTGTCTGAATCTGCCGACTGTCCTTTGTTGTTCTGTACTGCCTGATCTGCCGAGCATCCTGTCAACATTGCCGCTGCCATAATGCCCGATACTACTAATGCTAATGTTTTTGTGTTTTTCATAAAAATTCCTCTTTCCTTCACAGGGATTACCTCCCTTATATTACCATAATACCGCAAAAATGCAAATATTATACTACATTTATTATTCTAACACAATTTAGTTAATTCGTCAAGCAAAAAAACAATTTTTGCCTGTCTTTTGTACAAAAACACAAAATTAGGTTCAGCGTCTGCATTTTCCGGTTATTCTTCAGCTGCAAGCACCTGATAACTGTCAGGAATTGTTATGCCGTATTTTTCAGCTAAATCAGCATTGTATTTCTTTGTGAGAGATTCGGCAAATTTTATATCCATATCGCCCGGGTTCTTGCCGTCCACAAGAATTTCGTATGCCATTTCACCGGCAATCTCGCCTATGCTGTAATAATCAATTGAAAGCGTTGCTATACCGCAAACACGGCACGGACCTTCTTCACCCGTAATTACCGGAACACCTGCCGGCTCTGCTATGTTTGCAATGATTTCTGCATTTGCCGCAGCTGTATTATCCGTCGGAACATACAATGCATCACTCTCGCCGCACGCTGTTGTTACAACCGCTGCTACATCATTTGAATCGGAGAATGAATACGGTGTGCACTTGTAGCCGAGCTTTGTGAGCTCTTCTGTTATTATATCTACCTGATATTTTGAGTTTGCTTCGCCTGAACAATATATTATACCTATATTCTTTGCATCAGGAAGCAATTCCTTGAACATTTCTGCCTGCTCCTTAAGAGGTGCAAGGTCTGATGTTCCTGTTATATTCATACCTGTTTTTCCTGTCCAGTCTGATATATCAAGCGCTGTTGCATAATCAGTGATTGATGTTCCCACTATCGGAGTTGTATGCGTTGCAGATGATGCTGCCTGAAGTGCAGGTGTTGCATTCGCAAAAATAAGGTCTACATTGTTTGATATAAACTGGTTTACAATTGTTGAGCAGGTTGCGGCATCGTTTGATGCGTTCTGCTCATTAAATACAACATTTTTGCCGAGCTTTGCCTTGAGTGCAGACTTGAAGCCGTCTGTTGCCGCATCAAGTGCTTCGTGCTGAACGAGCTGACAGATACCTACATTATACACCTTCCCCTGCGGTGCCTTTGCCTGTTCTTTAGCCTCCTGTACAAGCCTGTCTGCCGAACAGCCTCCAAGCATCGACATCGTTAAAGCTGCCGACACAACTGTCAGCATTATTTTTTTGATGTTCATTTTTTAATCCTCTTTTCATCTTGATATTATTTATCTATACTCAAAAAGCACCTTTTAACGGTGCTTTTTGATAGGTATAGGATAAAAGGGTGAAAGTAATTTCATTATAATTATCTATATTTTTATATGAATAACCGAAATCATTTCCACAAATCGAATTATAGCATACTGCCTTTTAAAAATCAATAGCTTTTTAAAAATTTTTTATAGCTTTTAAAAAAATTTTCAAAGATTGACATTCCACCAAAAGTATGATATAATTTTTATGTCACACAAATTGAATATATGGGATTGTTTAGTGTCGTGTTTTTTATTTTGTTAAAAAATGCCGGCTCTTTTTCACGTACCTAAACAGTACCCTGATAATTTGTGTGACAACAATTCGGAGCTGTGCATTTTTTGTGCACGGCTTGTCCGTGCACTTTTTTGTTCGGATTTTTACATAAATGCACAGCAGCTCTGAAAGGTCGCCAAACAATCTATCTAACACACAGCAACGCCGCAGCATATGCTGCGGCGTTGCTGTTTATTTTAGAATAATATTATCAAGAACTGCGATACAAGAACCACTGCGATTAATGCTATCGGGTATGTAGCCGCATATGCAGCTGCAACATCTTCTGTTCCCGCTACGTTTATGAGTGTACCCAATGCCGGTGTACTTGTCATACCACCGGTTATTGAGCCAAGGTTGTTCAAAAGACTGAGCTTCAGAACATACTTTGCAAACAAGTATCCGAGAATCATCGGAACAATCGTCATAATTGCACCATATACAAAATACATCGGATCAAAGTTGGCTACGAAATCAGCACCACCCGGTATACCTGCACCTACAAGGAACAGTACAAGACCAAGCTCTCTTAAAAGCTTAAGTGTGGTCTGAGACGGCATTATACTTAACTTACCGATTCTGCCAAAATGACCGAATACAAGTGCTGCCAAAAGGCATCCGCCTGTTGTTGTAAGTGAGAAACAAGTACCTCCAAGGCCTTCACCGCTTAACGGAATTTTTATTCCGCCAAGAATCATACCTATAATCGCTGCAAGTGCGAATACGCCAAATCCCATATGGTCAAGCTCAAACAAGTTAGCCATTTCTTTCTTCGCAGCACCACTGTCTGCAACTGTGATTTTTTCACGTTCTACTTCCATATCAGCCTTTGTAAGCTTTGGAATTAACTGAACAAAAAGTACAACACCTATTACTCCGAATATATAAGCAATACCGTGTCCTACTGATACAAGGCTCTGATACTCAGGAAGCACCGTAGCCTTTGCCGCCGAAAATGCCGGAGTTGATGTGAGCGAGCCTGAGAGCAAGCCGACTATCATAGCAGTAAAACCCTCCGGTGTTTCAATCGAGCCACCGAATCCAATTACTTTGCCCATAAAGATACATCCAATTGCCGCAATTCCGCCTGCAAGGATAACAACCAAGCCTAAAAGCACATATGACTTAAAGTTTCTCTTCATGTTGCCAAAAAACTTCGGACCTGCAATGAATCCTACAGACGTAACAAAGAATATAAGTCCTAATTTTTCTATAATATCCAATGCTTTTTCAGTAAAGTTCACAGCTTCTGCCTCACCCTGTATTACAAGCTGCGTTTCAAGCGGGGCAAAGCATAATGCACCAAATAATAATGCAACAACAAACACGCCCGCATCACCGAGAGAAACACCCTTTATAGTGATACGTCCCAGAGCATATCCGACAAAGAGTACTGCAAAAATGCAGAACATCAAAAATGTAGTACCTGTTACGGGAATAACTCCACCAAATAAATTCATTTTAAAGTTTACCTCTTTTCTGATTTTAATATTAAATTTTTATCTTTTATTTGTGTAATCCGGCAAAAGCTTAGGTGATACTTCATCACTCTTAATTCCTGCCGCATCACGCTCTGCTGCAAACTTGTTTACATGGTCTAATGAGAGCGCTCCAACCTTAACATTCTTACTCTTTACCGCTGCATTCTTACCTGCACTGCGACCGAATACTATAATGTCAAGAAGCGAGTTACCCATAAGACGGTTTCTGCCATGGATTCCACCTACAGCCTCACCAGCAACGAAAAGATTTTCAACATTTGTTGTCATACAGTCGTCTGTTATGTC
>CAYMCT010000139.1:0-4488 GCA_964389075.1 uncultured Lachnospiraceae bacterium | reverse complement strand
TCGCCGTAGGCGAATTTAGCTGAATTCATCTCCGATGAATTCATTATAGCATATACATTCAGTAAAATCAAGCTGTAATTAATGGTGAAAAAAAGGTGTCAAAGACACCTCCTTATCAGTTCATTATTTCATCAGCTATGCTCATTATTTCGTTGCTTATATCTTCTATTGTTCGTATACCGTTTTCATTCACACACGAAACACTCCTCCAGCCAAGAGTGTCTGCTATGCCGACAGCATTGTTATAGCTTGCCTTCAGATAGTCACAGTTCCGCTCATGAATGTCCTTCTTTTCCGAATTATCAATCTTATTTGCACGCTCTGCCATAAGCGCTGCCGCAGTTTCGGTAGGCATATTCAAGAATATTACCGAATCCGGCTTTGGCAAACCGAAATGCTTATATTCAAGCTCCGAAAGCCATTTAATGAATGTGTTCTTTTCGTCGTCATTATCAAGCTTCGATGCCTGATGAATTATATTCGACGGAACATACCTGTCTGCAACAATAACAGCACCATCGTTATAGTCCCTACCCCAGTCCGTGCGGAAGGTCGCAAAACGGTCTGCCGCATAGAAAACAGATGCTGCATATGCATTCACGTCGCCCGGATTCTTTCCGAAATCGCCCGCAAGATACATTCTTACAAGCGCCGACGAATCGTTATCATATGCCGGAAACGAAACAAGCCTTGCCTTTATCCCACGTTCACAGAGTTTTTTATATAACAGCTCCGACTGCGTTTGCTTTCCGCTTGCGTCGGTTCCTTCTATAGCTATAAGTATTCCCATATCCACGCATCCTCAATCCTGTTTGAATTTTCTGCCCTTGAGCAACACAGTAAAGCCAAACTTAGGTAATGCAAGCATACGCCCAGCACGGCTTGGCTGCTTCATTAGTCTGTAGAACCATTCAAGCCCATGATCACAATAGAATTTCGGTGCACGCATTGCTGTGCCGGCAAATACATCAAGACTGCCGCCAATACCCATCGCTACACGTACGTCTGTAAGCTTTTCTGCGTTACGTGCAAGCCACTGCTCCTGCTTAGGCGCACCAAGACATACGAAAAGCAAATCTGCTCCTGATTTGTTTATTTCACTGACAATTTCAGGCTCCTCCTCAGGCTTGAAATACCCGTTGCGCATTCCTGCTATTTTTATACCCGGATAAGCTTTTTCAAGGTTTTCCTTTGCAATTTCAGCAACACCCGGCTTGCCGCCGAAAAGAAATACACTGTGAGATGTATCTTTTATTCTGCCAAGAACATCGCAGGCAATATCATATCCGGCTGCACGTTCAGCTATAGGCTTCTTCAGAATTTTTGAGGCATACACTACTCCGATTCCGTCAGCTGTGAGAAGCTCTGCATTGTTTAACAGTTCCTTAAAGCTTTCGTCCTTGTATGCTGCCATTATGATTTCCGAATTAGGTGTATATACCTTATGCACACCGGGCTCATTAAAGAATTGCATAATTCTGTCCGCTGCCTGCCTGATATTTACCATATCTACATAAACACCAAGAATATTAACTCTATCACTCATTGCTAATTCTCCTATTTTATCAACTTATCTGTCCGAAATCGGCTTATATTCCTTCTTTTTGAGGATTGACTTGTATGCCGGACGGATAATTCTCGAACAGCCTATAGTTTCCTCAAGACGGTGCGCACACCAACCGGCAATTCTGGCAATCGCAAATATAGGTGTGTACATCTCAGGTGCGATACCGAGCATCTTGTAAACGAAGCCTGAATACATATCTACATTGGCACACATAACCTTAGGATTGTTCTTGACTCTGTAGAAGCATTCAGGTGTAAGCCTCTCCACCATATCGTAAAGATAGAATTCTTTTTTCCAGTCAGGATTGTGTGATGCAAGCTTTTCTGCACGTTCCTTCAAAAGAACACATCTTGGATCTGAATATGTGTATACTGCATGACCCATACCGTAGATAAGACCTGCACCGTCAAAAGCTTCCTTGCGCAGTATTTTCTCAAGGTATGCCCCTACCTCGTCCTCATCAGTCCAGTCTTTAACATTGGCTTCTATATCATCCATCATCGCCATAACTTTTGCATTAGCGCCGCCGTGCTTAGGTCCCTTAAGCGAACCGATTGCCGCCGCTATAGCACTGTAAGTATCAGTGCCTGAGGACGATACAACACGCGTTGTGAACGCACTGTTATTACCACCGCCGTGCTCTGCCTGAATCATAAGAAGTGCATCGAGCATTTCAGCTTCCTCACGTGTATACTTGTTATCAGGACGAAGCATATACAGTATGTTTTCAGCTGTCGAAAGCTCTTTCTGCGGTCTGTGCAAATACAAGCTCTCGCCATCGTGATAATGACGCTTTGCCTGATAACCCACAGCTGCCATTACCGGTAAACGTGCAATAAGCTCAATGGACTGTCTGAGCAGATTCTCCACTGTTGTTTCATCAGGATTTTCATCATACGAATACATCGCAAGCACACTTCGTGCAATCTTGTTCATAACATTCTTTGACGGTGCCTTCAGTATCATATCCTCCGAGAAACCGTCAGGCAGAATTCTCATCTCACCTATAAGATTGTTAAAACGTTTAAGTGTTGCTTCGTTAGGAAGCTCGCCGAACAGAAGAAGATATACAACCTCTTCAAATCCGAATCTGCACTCACGCTCACAGTTTGTTACAATATCTACTATATCATAGCCTCTGTATCTGAGGTGACCCTCTGCAGGCATTTTTTCACCGTCGTCGATGTAATAACCAACAACCTGACCTACAGATGTAAGACCTGCCATAACACCGGTCTGATCCTCATTTCTCAAACCTCTTTTTACGCCGTATTTCTTGAACAGATCTTTTGAAAACGGCTTATACAAATCAGTGGCTGCTTCGTGAAATTCCTGCCTTTTCTTCTCTAAATCCTTTTCTGTCATAACAATTTCACTTCCTTGAATATTTTTATATTAAGCTAAGCTGTGCCGATTCACTCTTAATAGTTTTCGCCGACTGTGGGATTGAATGTGCAACGTACTGCTTTACGTTATCAATACCACATTCCGCTTCGAGCATCACCCTGACAGGCTTTACCTGACCCTTTTTAGGCTGACGTATAACCTGAACACCCTGTGTACTCTTTGTTGTTTTAAGCGGCACAAGCTTTGTATTGAAATACAGAACCTTGTTATCCTCTGCAAGAAGAACAACGTCTGTATCTCCTTCAATAAACTTAATGTCGCATACCGGTGATTTATCTGAATATGCACCGATAAGCTTTTTACGGTTGGTTTTTGTTTCGTAGTTTTTAAGCTCAACCTTTGCCATCTTTCCGTTCTCGAACGTGAACAGCATAATACCCTCAAAGGTCTTTGTAACTACCGCATACAAAATCTTCTCATCATCTTCAAGCCCGAGTATTCCCGGAAGATACTCACCAAGCGATGTAACCTTACAGTCAGGCACGTCATATGTTTTTAACTTATACGCATTACACTTGTCTGAGAAGAATATAAGCTCTGATTTGTTTGTAGTTTCTGTTGTTACAATAATCTCGTCATCTTCTCTGAGCTTATGCTCTGATGTGGTAAATCTAAGCGAAGCCGCCGAAACCTTCTTAAGGTACTGTCCCTTTGTAAAGAATATAGTAAGCGGATAGTCCTCAATGTGTTCTTCTGCCTTATATTCTACTATTTCTTCAGTTTCTATAAGACCGGTTTTTCTGTCCTGACCATATTCCTTCGCAATGTCCCTTAGCTGTTTTGAAATGTGCGATTTTAAAAGCCGCTCGCTCGAAATAAGCTTATTTAATTCTGCAATCTCATTAGTAAGCTTTTCGATATTGTCAATATTTCTCAAAATATATTCCTTATTAAGATTACGCAATCTTATTTCAGAAATATACTCCGCCTGTATCTCATCAATGCCGAAGCCCGCCATAAGGTTAGGAATAACCTCGCTTTCAAGCTCTGTGTGGCGGATAATCGAAATAGCCTTATCAATATCAAGCAATATCTTTTTAAGACCCATAAGAAGATGAAGTCTTTTACTTTTTTGCTCAATATCAAACTTTGCACCGTTTCTGATACAGGTCATTCTGAATTTAACCCACTCGCCCAGAATTTCCTTTACACCCATAACTCTCGGTACCGAATTAATAAGTATATTAAAGTTGCAGGCAAAGCTGTCCTCAAGCGGTGTGAGCTTGTAGAGCTTTAACATAAGCTCATCAGGATTCACGCCACGCTTCAGATCAAGCGTTACCTTGAAGCCGTTAAGATCTGTTTCATCACGTGCATCCGATATTTCACGAAGCTTATTCGCCTTTAACAGCTCCATAACCTTACCGATTATCGCCTCTGACGTTGTAGAATACGGAATTTCAGTTATCTCGATGCAGTTATTTGACTTATCGTACTGATACTTGGCACGCATTTTGAAGCTGCCACGTCCCGTTTCGTAAATCTTCTGCATCTCCTCACGGTTGTATATAATG
>CAYMCT010000138.1:0-4502 GCA_964389075.1 uncultured Lachnospiraceae bacterium | reverse complement strand
CTTTGAGCCGTTTTTGCGTGCTATCTTTTCACTTATACGCATCATAAAACGGCGCATAATAAGCGTCATATGATCTTCAGGACATTTATCACGGATTTCAAGCTGTATATCCGTAAACGGAACGATATATAAATTCATTTTAGATGTGTACTGAGCGATTATCTTTGCAAGCTCGATTACCTTTTCCTTTGCACGGTCTGATGTGTACGGATATGAGAAGAAGTTTACCGCATCTATCGTAACGCCACGCTTTGAAATCATATGACCTGCAACAGGGCTGTCTATTCCGCCCGACAAAAGCAGAGTCGCTTTGAGTCCTGAGCCTATCGGCATACCGCCCTGTCCCTTTACCTTTTTGCTGTTATTGTACACATATGCACCAAATTCACGCACCTCTACCCTTACCGTTACGTCAGGGTTATGAACATCGCAGGTGATGCTTGGGAAGCAATCGTCAAGATAGCCGCCGAGGTCTATACATAATTCCTGTGAGTTCAGCGGAAATGCTTTATCAGAACGCTTTGCCTCAACCTTGAAGGTTACAGGTGCTGACAAATCCTCTGCAAGATATGCTTTTGCTGTTTCTTTGATTGCGTCGATGTCCTTTTCGCACACTGCTGCCTTTGTGACAGATACAAGACCGAATATCTTCGACATTCTTTCTACAATCAGGTCTATTTTATCTTCCTCAAAGCCGTCAACATAGATTGTTGCCTGACGTAATGTGATATTACATTCTGCAACATTTTTCAGTGCGTTTTTTATGTTGTCAATCAGTAATTTTTCAAACTTCGGGCGGTTACCGCCTTTAAGTATTATTTCGCCGTATTTAGCAAGTACAATTTCTTTCATAGCCTGCTCCTTTATCTCATATACCTGCGGATTGTTGCAACCTCGGCTGCTATCTTTTCCGCCGCTTCTGTTATTTCTGCTTCTGTTGTGGTTTCAGAAAAGCTTATACGCACAGCGCCTGTTATATTCTTCGCATCACAGCCCATTGCCGTAAGCACGTGGCTTGGCTGTGGCTTGTGGCTTGAACAGGCTGAGCCTGTTGATACATATATCTCGTGCTTTTCAAGTGAGTGTAACAAAATCTCTGCCTTGATGCCTAAAAAAGACACATTAAGCACACTGCCGCTGTTATGCTCGTCTGAACCGTTGATTTTTATATTATCAATACGCTCACTTAATTCATTTATCATAAGAGTGCGTAGGTTTTTCATTCTTTCATAATTCGATGCCGCTACTTCTGCTGCCGCACCGAATGCGGCTATGCCGCCGATATTTTCAGTGCCCGGTCTTAGTCCGCCCTGCTGTTCGCCGCCGAATATTATCGGCTGCAGCTTTGCACCGTTTATGTACAACGCTCCGCTGCCCTTGAAGCCGTGTATCTTATGCGCGCTGACTGTTACCATATCCGCTCCGAGCTTTGACGGGATAACAGGGATTTTACAGAATGACTGTACACAGTCACAGTGAAGTACACAATTTGGTGCATTCTTTTTTATAAGTGAGGATATTTCCTCAATCGGCTGAATTACGCCCGTTTCGTTGTTTACGTGCATTATGCTTACAAGAACAGTATCGTCAGTAAGCACCTCACTAAGCTCGGTAAGGTCAATACGTCCGTCCTTGTCTACTCCGACAAATACAACATCAAACCCCTCACCGGCTAAGCTTTTCACGCTTTCAAGCACCGACGGATGCTCTATCTTTGAGGTTATAATTCTGTTGCCACGGCGTTTCATTGCTCGTGCTGTTCCGATTATTGCAAGGTTGTTCGCCTCGGTGCCGCCCGATGTGAACAGGATTCCTTTTTTGTCGCCGCCAAGCTTTTTCGCTATTTTTTCCTTTGCATCGGTTATAATATGCTCTGCGTTAAGCCCTAACCTGTGCAAGGATGACGGGTTGCCAAACTCCTCTGCAACCGTTAAAAAGGCTTCTGTTGCCGCTCTGCACGGCTTTGTGGTTGCCGCATTATCCAGATATATCATCAGTTATTCTCCATCGTTTATTACTATAACTGCAAGTCCGTGCTGCGTTGTTATAGTGCATACTTCTTCATTGATTACATTGCTGTTGCCACGGCTGCTGCCGAAATACAGTGTTCCGTTATCAAGCGGATATTCAAGTCCCGTTGTTGTTACGCCGCAAAGGTCGCCGCTTACCGGAATTATTGAAAGTGTTTTACCCTTGTAGCCGCTAAGCTCTATTGCTCCGTTAAGGACACGGATTTCGTTTTTGTCATCAATTATTCTTGCACCGCTGCATTTTGCGAGCAGAAGAATATTGGTTATTGTATGGTCGATTCTGCTGCCGGTCATTCCGAACATCAGAATATCACCGTAGCCGTTTTCTATTGCGTAGTCGATTGCAAGCTCGCCGTCAGTGAAATCCTTACGTGTGGGATACACGTATGTTTTTACGCTGCTGTCCTTTTCTGACGAATCAAAATCGCCTATCACTACATCAGGTCTGATTCCCAGAATCGTTGTATGACGTAAACCGCCGTCGGCACAGATGATGAAATCATCCTCTTCAAGCAAAGCGTTGATTCTGCCGTAGTCTGCAACAGAGCCGTTACCGAAAATTACAGCTCGCACGCTCTTGTCAGCTCCTTTACGTTTGACTCAATATCACCGCTGAACACCGCTGAGCCGGCAACAATTACGTTTGCACCTGCGTTTATGGGTGCTTTGATGTTTTGAGCTGATATGCCGCCGTCTACCTGTATATCAATATCGGGTGCAGCCTCTCGTATTGCCCGTACCTTATCCTCAATATCGCTCATATACGTCTGACCGCCGTAGCCGGGTTCTACCGTCATACACAGAACCATATCTACCTGCTCAAGATACGGAAGCACTACCGATGCAGGGGTTTTAGGACTTATTGCGATACCTGCCTTTATTCCTCGTGCCTTGATTATATCAATACATTTCTGTATGTCGTTTGTTGCTTCTGCATGGAATGTAACTATATCTGCACCGGCATCTATGAACCGGTCAAGATAGCGCTCAGGCTCTGTTATCATCAGATGCACATCAAAAACAAGGTCTGTGTGCTTACGGATTGACGATATTACCGGCAGACCAAAGCTTATGTTCGTTACAAAAACTCCGTCCATTACGTCTATGTGCAGATACTTCGCTCCGCCCTTTCTAACTGCCTTTATCTGCTCGCTGAGTATTCCGAAATCAGCAGAGAGGATTGACGGTGACAAGATTATTTCCATTGCTTTTTACTCCTTTGAATTTCATATAACTGCTTGTACGATTCGTATCTTGATTCAGATACCACACCTGCTTCTACCAGTGCTTTTACCGCACAGTCAGGCTCGCCGATATGCGCACAGCCACGGAAACGGCATTCGCCTTTTACAGCACGCATTTCAGGGAAACATTCATCTAAATCGCCTGCGTCTATGTCTTCAGGCTCGATTGACGAGAAGCCCGGTGTATCAAGTACATATCCGCCCTGCTGTGTTTCAAACAGCTCAACGTGCCGTGTGGTGTGTCTGCCTCGGCTTATCTTTTCCGATACACTTCCGGTTTCAAGCTCACTGCCGATAAGCAACGTTAAAAGACTCGATTTGCCCACGCCGCTCACGCCTGCGAATGCTGTTGTTTTTCCCTTTATGGCTTCAAACAGTTCTTCTGTTCCTTCGTTCTTTTCAGCGCTTACGCAGAAGGTTCTGTAGCCGGCTTTTTCGTATAGCCTTACAAGGGCATCGGCATTAGCAAGATCGGATTTGTTTATACAAACCATCGCTTCTATGCCGTTTATCTCTGCGTTTACAAGCATTTTGTCTATAAGATAGGTACTCGGTTCAGGACTTGCCGCCGCCGCTGTAACGACTATTAAATCAATGTTCGCCACAGCAGGTCGGATAAGCTTGCTCCTGCGTGGGTATATTTCCGTTATGCTGCCCTTGCCGCCTGATACCTCTATCTCAACCTCGTCGCCTATCATTGGTATTATACGGTCCTTGCGGAATTTACCTCGTGCCTTGCACTCGACAACCTCGCCGATGTCTGTCTTAACATAGTAAAATCCGCCTATTCCTTTATATATTATTCCTCGCATAGTTTAAAATGTCAGTGTTTTGTCGGCTACCTTTGCGCCGTCGATATACGCCTGAACGCTTACAGCACCCTCGCCGGGGATTTCGACAGTAACACTGCCCTCTGTCTTTGAATGTATTGCATCGTGGACGGTTGTACCGTTTGCCACTATCTGTACGTGTACCTGATCACCTGACGCATCAGGAATCTTTACGGTGTAAAGCTGTGTTGTTACCTGCGGAGTGTCGTCAGCTTCGGCTGTCTGCTCGGTCACTTCGGGAACAGGTTCTTCGGTTATCTGCTCCGGCTGCGGTATGGTAGCTTCTACCGCCTCGGTAGGGGCTTCGGTTACTTCTTCAGGCTTCTCTGCAGTTCCTGCTGCAGGACCTAAGCTCATATAGATTTTTACCTCGTCGCCTACCTTGAGATGTGTGCCTG
>CAYMCT010000137.1:0-4527 GCA_964389075.1 uncultured Lachnospiraceae bacterium | reverse complement strand
TCACGCCCATGTGTGTTTCCGAACAAGGTGAGGAAAATTTCGCACGGGCATTTAACCTTTTTTTTGCTTTATAGGAAATGAGCAATTTCCTATAAAGTCAAAAAAAACAGAACAGCATATACTGCTCCGTTTCAGTCCTTTTTATTCGTAAATTCAGGAATAAAGCTCTCGTCGGCAGCTTCACACTCCTGCAAAAACACATTCTCCATTCCCAGCCGTTCACATAGCCTTACCGCCGCATTATACCTACGCATATCAAGCTTTTCATTAAGCGATGGTATATCCGCAACATTCCTTACCGGAGTGTACTGACTCATTAAGCTGAAATATACGTTGTTTCCAAATGTTTTACTGATATAATTTATGATATGTACCGTATCGTTCAAAAGCTCCGGCAGCATAAGATGCCGAATTATCATGCCCTTTTGCATTATCCCCTTTTCGTCAAATACAGGCTTGCCAACCTGATTGTACATCGCACAAAGTGCCGTCATAACAGATTCCCTGTAATTATGCGCCTTTGAATATTTTACTGCTATATCATCATTAAAATATTTAAAATCAGGCATATATACATCTACATAGCCATTGAGCATTTCTATTGTTCTTACGCTTTCATATCCTCCGGTATTATATACAACAGACAAGGTCATACCGTTACTTTTCGCAATATCAAGCGCTTTTATAATCTGCGGTACATAGTGAGTGGGTGTTACAAGATTAATATTATTGGCACCCCGCTTCTCTAAATCAAGAAATATATCGGCAAGCTCAGCTATTGACACTTCGTAGCCCAAATCATTTGTGCTTACCTCATAATTCTGACAGTATATACACTTCATTGTACAGTTTGAGAAAAAGACTGTTCCCGAACCGCTCTCACCGCTTATACACGGCTCCTCCCAGAAATGCAGAGATGCACGTGCAATACGCACATTCTTACCGGCACCGCAAAATCCGAACTTATCGCTTAGTCTGTCTGCTCCGCATTCTCGCGGACAAAGACGGCAACATTTCAACTCATTCATTGGTTTCACCTAAAAGCTTGGGGGTTACATATATAGTATTATATCCTTCATAAATTACCATTCCCGGTTTTGCACCGTTCGGTTTCTTTACATTCTTTATAACAGTATAATCAACCGGAACCTGTGAGCTCTCCCTTGCCTTTGAATAATACGCCGCAAGCTGTGCCGCCTCAAAAATGGTCTGATGCGGTACGTCCTTGTCAAGTCCGAGTTTTATTACTGTATGCGAACCGTGAATATCCTTTGTGTGGAACCACAAATCAGAGCTGTTTGCAAGCTTTAATGTAAGATAATCATTCTGCGTATTATTCCTGCCGACATAAATATCAAACCCATCACTCGAAACAAAATGCATAGGCTTGGAAGCTTCTTTTTTTCGCTTGTTTTTGTTTATCTGCCTACGTGCAATGTAACCCTGTTCTATAAGCTCGGCACGGATTGCGTTTATATCTGCTACCTCCTCGCAGTTTTCCACCATAGCAAGCGTACTCTCTATATAATCCAAATCGGTACGGCTTGACTCAAGCTGTTTTGCAGCCTCGGTAAGTGCCGTTTTTGCCTTGGTGTATTTTTTATAATATTTCTGCGCATTCTGCGACGGACTCATTGCCGGGTCAAGTGTGATTTTCACAGTCGGGCAATCACTTTCATAGAAGTTTTCCACCTCAATTTCTTTCATTCCTTCGCCCATACGATAAATATTAGCTGTGAGCAAATCACCGTATATTCTATAGGTTTCGAGGTTTTCTGCATCCTTCAGAGTACGTTCAAGAATCGACATTTTTTTCGCTGCACGTTCTCTGCTGTTGTTAAGCAGCTTTACCAGGTCTGCACTTTTTTGACGCATTCGCTCATGCATATCACGCTTATAATAGAACGCATCAACAAGAGCATTCATACTGTCGTAATGCTCTACTCTCGCAAGCTTTTCATACTGAGCTATATCTATTGCTGAAAATTCTATTATTCTGCCTGTATTGTTATCTGTGATAAGGCACGGATAGAATTCACCGCTTTTAACCTTTTCGCACAGCCTTATAACTGCAACCTTTAATGCTGCAGAACGGTTCGTGTTAATCTCCTGCGAATTCACATCTGTTGTTCCGTAAACAGAATATATCAGCTCACGTGCAGTAAGCGGACTTATACCGCCAATCGAAGATATAAGAGCCTTATCTGCTTTTTGAGGACGTGAGAAATCCAAAGGAGTTTCGTTATCAAAGTCTGTAAGATTCTTTTTATCCTGCACAGGCGGAGCCTCATATAACCCACCGGGAAGAATTTCACGAACCGAGCTCACGGATTCGTCTATATGCTTAACCGAATCAATTATCCGGTTATCTGCCGAAACAAGGACGATGTTTGAATATCTGCCCATAATCTCTATTATTAACTGCTTTGTTGTAAGATCGCCAAGCTCGTCATAGCTTTCAACAGAAACCTTTACTATTCGCTCGAACCCCTCCTGCTCAATTGCGACAATTTTTCCGCTTCCTATATGCTTTCTCAAAAGCATACAGAACAACGGTGCTACCGCAGGATTTTTCTTAGAATTCTTTGTAAGATGTATTCTTGGATGTGCAGAGCTTGCAGAAACCACAAGCTTATAGTGGTCCTCAAAAGTCCGCACGTGAATTATTATTTCATCACGTTCCGGCTGATGTATTTTATCTATACGCCCTCCAACCAGGACTTGCAGCTCGTTTACCAGCGCTCTTATCGCAACTGCATCAAGTGCCATAATTCTTTCTCCTTGTGTTAAATCTTTTCAAGCTTTGCAAAAGCCGCCATAAGACGCTTTGTTCCTACCTCATCAAAATCAATAAGAACAATTGCATCATTACCGAACGACTGCGCCGAAACAACAGTTCCGTCGCCAAACTTTCTGTGCCGGACTCTTTCACCCGGTTTGAAGTCAAACTTCCCGATTGCGCTTGGTGCAGTCTTTTTCACTGCGTATTCAATCTCACGCTTTTCAGGAGTGATTGATATTCCTATTCTTTCAAGAGAATTTCGCGCGCCCATAACGACTGAGCTTTCATCTTTCAGATATTCCCGGGGCATCTCTCTGAAAAATCTTGATTCCGAGCTTGGTGTTACCTGACCGTATTTCATTCGGCTCAGCGCTCTTGTTACATACAGCTTCTCCTTTGCTCTCGTTATTGCCACATAACAAAGACGGCGTTCTTCTTCAATATCGTCATCATTTTCGCAGGAAAGCAGACTTGGGAACAAGCCTTCCTCCATTCCTGCCAGAAATACTACCGGAAATTCAAGACCCTTTGCACCGTGAACAGTCATCAGTGCAACCTCGCCCTTTGACGCATCGTATTCGTCTGTATTGGTTGTGAGCGAGCTTCTTTGCAGGAACTCGCCAAGCTCACCGCTTGTTTCGCCGTCCATCACATATTCAGCAGCACTGTTTATAAGCTCGTCTATATTATCAATCTTTGTCTGTGCTTCTATTGGATTTTCAAGCTCAAGCATTGTGATATATCCGCTATCGGCTACAACACGTTTAACAAGCTCGTCTACCGGCAATGCTGTAGCAAGCTTTCTGAACTCCATTATAAGCTCTGCAAAAGCTTTCAGTCTTGTTGCCGCACTCTTTAAATCTGAGTACAGCTCCACATGTGTTATTATTTCAAAATCACTTACACCCAGCTCTTTAGAATGTGCCTGAATTTTTTCGAGCGTAGCGTTTCCTATTTTACGTTTCGGCTCGTTAATGATTCTTCGTAAAGATACATCATCGTCATAATTATATATTAAACGCAGATATGCCATTATATCTTTAATCTCTTTTCTGTCATAGAAGCTGAGTCCTGACAGAATACGGTACGGTATATTTCTTTCCCTCAATGACCTTTCCATAACTCGTGACTGTGAGTTTGTTCTGTAAAGGATTGCAAATTCACTGTACCCCGAACCATTTTTAGCAGTTTTCGCAATACTGCTTGCTATATATTCAGCCTCGTCACGGTCTGACATACCGGTATATGTCGTTATTACCTCTCCGTCACCGATATCTGTCCATAGGTTTTTACCCATTCTCTTGCTGTTATTGGCAATAACTGCATTCGCAGTGTTGAGTATGTTCGAGGTCGAACGATAGTTTCGCTCAAGTGCCACTCTTTTCGGGCAAGGAAAATCCTTCTCGAAATTCAATATGTTATTTATATTTGCACCACGGAATTTATATATGCTTTGGTCATCATCTCCGACAACACATATATTTCCGTAGCCCTGTGCAAGCAATCTTACAAGCTCGTACTGACTGTCGTTTGTATCCTGATACTCGTCAACAAGAATATATTTGAACTGTCGCTGATAATCCTCAGCAACCTCCGGATTTTCCTTTAAAATCTTAACAGTGAGCCTTATCAAGTCATCAAAATCAACCGCATTGTTCTTAATCAGTTTTTCCTGATACAATGAATATAGCCTTGCAACATTCCCCTTCCACAAATCCCTTGCATACAAACGGTAGTATTCCGCT
>CAYMCT010000136.1:0-4611 GCA_964389075.1 uncultured Lachnospiraceae bacterium | reverse complement strand
GTATAATAGTTTATGCGTTTTTGCCGAGATTTGATGAGTTTGGTAAGATTATTGCCATTCTTCTGAGAATGGGAACAAGAATACTCTGTCTGCCGATTGTCGCAGGATTATCGTATGAGGTAATCAAGTGGGCAGGCAGGAGTAAGAATAAATGTGTAACGGCTCTTTCAAAGCCGGGCTTGTGGCTTCAAAGACTAACAACCCGTGAGCCGGACGAAGCTCAGATTGAGGTTGCAATAGCGGCAATGCAACCGTGTATACCGGAAAACAAAGAGGAGGACAAATGGTAGTCAGTACGTTGCGCAGTGAGTTGCGCGAACAATTAGGGGATGACGCCCACGAGGCGGACTGGATTATATCTCACGTAACAAAAATGTCACAGGCGGATTTTATTTTACATCCGAGAGATATAACCGAATCAGAAATGAAAGAAATCGAGGAAATAGTATTACGCCGTAAAGCGGGAGAGCCTTTGCAGTACATTCTGGGCGAAACCGAGTTTATGGGAATGGTATTTAAAGTGAATGAGCAGACGCTCATACCTCGTGCCGACACTGAAACACTTGTGGAAACTGTAATCGACAAAATCGGCAACGATAAGGTACGTGTTATTGATATTGGTACCGGCAGCGGCTGTATCGGTATAAGCATCGCCAAGAAGTGTCCTAATGCAGAGGTAACACTTCTTGATTACAGTGACGCTATCCTTGCGGTTGCGGAGGAGAATGCAGCACTTAACGGTGTTAATGTCAAGCTTGTCAAGTGCGATATTCTGGAGGAAATGCCTGAAGGTGAGTTTGATGTTATAGTATCAAACCCTCCGTATATTGAAACGGATACTATTTTCAGCCTTGATAATATTGTAACCAGCTACGAGCCGCCCGAGGCGCTCGATGGCGGATTTGACGGACTGATGTTTTACAGACGTATTGTTGAAGAAGTGGCAGAGGAAATACTCGCTGATGATGGTCTTATTGCGTTTGAAATCGGCTATAATCAGGGTGAATCTGTTTCGGAAATTCTTGATGAGGCTGACTATTCGGGAATAAAGGTGATACATGACCCGTGCGGTAATGACAGAGTGGTTATCGCAAAAGACAAAAAAGGCTTTTTTGACAGTATTCTGGAGGGGTAATTTTATGGAAGAGATACTTACACCAAGACAGCAGAAAGCGGAAAAGCTTTTTGAAAGCGGTTATAACTGTGCGCAGGCGGTAATAGGTGCTGTTTGCGAAGATGTAGGTCTTGATTTTGACGTTGCTATGAAAGTATCTGAAGGCTTCGGCGGCGGTATAGGCAGAATGAGGCTTGTTTGCGGAGCCGTTTCGGGAATGACTATGGCGGCAGGAATGTTGCTTTCGAGGGGTTCAACAGACGGTGATACACGTATGGAGGTGTACGGCAAGGTACATATGCTCGCAGATGAGTTCAAGAAAATGAACGGAACTATTATCTGTTCAGAGCTGTTGGGACTTGACGAACCAAATATATACAATCCCGAGCCTGAGAAGCGTACAGAAAAATATTATAAAAAACGTCCGTGTGTACGTTGTGTAACAGATTGTGTGGGTATTCTCGAAGAAAAACTCATAAATAACGGTATATAATTTGTGCCGCACACCGCTTATAATCAGTGTGCGGCTATGTTTTTCATAAAAGAAAGGGGTGATTCAGGTGATTGAATTCGGTGCAGTATTCGGCAAAAGCGGAAATAACACAGTTGACAGACTGAATATAACAAATCTGTATGCTTCAAGAGAACGAAGAATGCTTGAGGTTGAGTTTGCAAGTGAGCTTAGTGAAACAATCGAGATGCTTGCACGTGAACGTATAGAGAATGCAGTCGGCAATATTCCTGTGAATTTGCGCATAGACCCAAGATATGCACGTAAAAACACGAATGTTGTTTTTTATGCACTTTCGGCAGCGGATACCGGCTCTGATGAACCCGAGGTTGTAGGCAAGGTTCACGCAGAAGAAATGCTTATCGGCAGACCGATTAAGGACGAGAATGCAATATCAATTGCATCAATTAAAGAGGGCCCTGACAAGATTACTGTTACAGGCCGTGTTTTTGATGCTGACGAGCGTGCCATAACCACCAAAAAGGGCAGAGAAATGCATATCGTTATGCTTGATCTGACCGACGGTAATTCGTCAATAACAGTAAAGCTGTTCGTCAACAAAGGCGAAGACGATTCAAAATTCAACGACCTGTATTCGCCGATAAAGAAATCACTCAAAAAGGGCGGAATGTATGTTGCGTGCCGTGGAGTAGCGAAGTTTGACGAGTACGCAAACGAGGTTGTGCTTATGGCGAACGATGTGGCTGCCATTACAGCGCCGCCGGTACGTCAGGATAATGCAGAGGTGAAGCGTGTAGAGCTGCATATGCATACACAGATGTCGCAGATGGATGCAGTGAACTCTGCTGAAGAGCTGATTGATCGTGCTGTATATTGGGGGCATAAGGCTGTTGCGATTACCGACCACGGAGTGGTACAGGCATATCCTAATGCTATGCATGGTTCAAACAATAACGAGAAAATCAAGGTGCTTTACGGTGTTGAAGGCTATCTTATAGACGATACTAACCGTATTGTTTACGATGTAACAGATGAAACTGTAGATTCTCCGTTCGTGGTGTTTGACATCGAAACAACCGGTTTTTCTCAAACAAATTGCAAAATAATAGAAATAGGTGCTGTTAAGGTTGAAAATGGCGAGATAACAGACAGATGGTCGACATTTGTGAACCCCGGCGTGCATATACCGAGAAATATAACAGAGCTTACTTCAATTGACGATTCAATGGTGGCGGATTCGTTGCCGTTCAAGGAACAGATAGATGATTTCATAAAATTCTGCGACGGCTGTGTAATGGTAGCTCATAATGCAAATTTCGATATGGGATTTATGAAGCATAAAGCCAAAGAGTGTGGCAGAAGCTTTGATTTGCCGTATCTTGATACTCTGACTCTTTCGAGATGTCTGTATCCTAAGCTTCCTAACTATAAGCTTGACTCGATTTGTAAGCACCTTAATGTAATTCTCGGTCATCATCACCGTGCCGTAGACGATGCTGAAGCTACTGCTCAGGCATTCACAAAAATGCTTGTTCAGCTCAGAAACAATGAAAAAACGGAGCTTAACACATTTAACGAAATTTTTGATATACGCAGTGCTTCGATGAAAAACAAAGCGTTTCATATAATTTTGCTTGCGCAGAATACAACCGGAGTACGCAATATTTATGAGATGGTATCGCAGTCGCATCTGAAATACTTTTTCAGAACTCCGAGAATCCCAAAATCCCTGCTGATGCAGAAGCGTGAGGGGATAATTGTGGGTTCTGCCTGTGAGGCAGGTGAGCTGTTTACAGCCGTGGTGGAAGGTGCAAGCGAGGAAAAGCTTGAAAAAATAGCCGAATTTTACGATTATCTTGAAATACAGCCCATAGGCAATAATGCGTATATGAAGAAAAGCGACAAACATCCTGATGTTAAAACAGATGAGGATCTGATGGAGTTTAACCGCAGGGTTGTGGAATTGGGCGAAAAAATAAATAAGCCGGTTTGTGCAACCTGCGACGTTCATTTTCTTGATAAGGAGGGTGCAGATTTCCGTAAAATTCTTATGCATTATAAGGGCTTTAAGGATGCTGACGATCAGGCACCTCTGTATTTCAGAACAACAAACGAAATGCTCGAGGAATTTGAGTATCTCGGTAAGGAAAAGGCGTATGAGGTTGTTGTAACAAACACAAACCTTATAGCCGATATGATAGAGGATGTACGTCCTATCCCCAAAAAGAAATGCCCGCCGGTTGTAGAGGGTGCGGAGGACGGAATCCGCAATGACTCAATAAAACGTGCGGAGGAGATATATGGCTCGCCGCTCCCGCCGAGGGTTCAGGAGCAGCTCGATAAGGAGCTAACCTCAATTATAACAAACGGCTTCTCGGTAATGTACCGAATTGCCCAGGAGCTTGTAAGAAAGTCACTTAAAGACGGTTATCTTGTTGGTTCACGAGGCTCGGTAGGTTCATCGTTTGTGGCATATCTGTCGGATATTACAGAGGTTAACTCGCTTCCGGCACACTATATTTGTCCGAACTGTAAAAATGTAGAGTTTCACCCGAGTGACATCGGTCTTTCTGGCTGTGACCTGCCTGATAAGGATTGCCCTGTGTGCGGTACAAAATATAAAAAGGACGGACACGATATCCCGTTTGAAACCTTCCTCGGCTTCAACGGTGACAAGGAGCCTGATATAGACCTTAACTTTTCAGGCGAATATCAGCCTACTATCCATAAATATACAGAAACCTTCTTCGGTGAAGGATTCGTATTCAGAGCGGGAACAATAGGTACTGTCGCAGAAAAGACTGCATTCGGCTATGTTAAAAAGTATTGCGAGGAAAAAGTCATAACTATGATTAATGCCGAAATGAAACGCCTTTCAAAGGGCTGTGAGGGTGTAAAACGTACATCAGGTCAGCACCCGGGCGGAATAATAGTAGTTCCGTATACGAACAATATTCACGAGTTCTGCCCTGTTCAGCATCCGGCTGATGATGTGAACTCAATCATAGTTACAACTCATTTTGAT
>CAYMCT010000135.1:0-4662 GCA_964389075.1 uncultured Lachnospiraceae bacterium | reverse complement strand
AGAAGAAAATCAAGTGAATTATTTTCTGGCTTTAGACTTAAAGATAAGAGAAACAAGAAATCCGAACACAATTGCCGCACTTATACCTGCAGATGCCGCACTCATACCGCCCGATATAACGCCCATCAAACCATCTTTATCTACCGATTTAATTACGCCCTTACACAGCACAGAGCCAAATCCGGTAAGCGGTATACTCGCTCCCGCGCCGCCAAAATCCGATATAGGCTTATATATCCCAAACAGCTCCAAAAACACTCCTATACATACAAACATAACAAGTATTCTTGCCGGTGTAAGCTTAGTTTTATCTACCAACACCTGTCCTATTGTACATATAATACCGCCTACTAAAAAAGCCTTTAAATAATCCATAATCTTAACCTCTCGAAATTGCCACCGCATGAGCTATTGCCGGTATACTCTCGCCCTGATTTACCGTCTGCGGATTCATCAGTGCTCCTGTTGCCATAACAAGAATACGCTTATATTTTTCCCTTTCCATTTCTTTTAATATATGACCGCACAAAACCGTTGCACAACATCCACAGCCACTTCCGCCTGCGTGAACGTCCTGCTCTTTTATATAAAACATCATTTTACCGCAATCATTATGGACATCGTCTATATTATACCCCTCTTTTTTTATCAAATCACACAATATTTCTGAACCTACAACACCCAAATCACCTGTTAAAATCAAATCATAATCAGTCGGTTTAAATCCTGTGTCTTTAAAATGTGCTGTAAGCGTATCTATCGCCGCAGGTGCCATTGCTGCGCCCATGTTATTAATATCAGTTACACCGCCATCTACAATCTTGCCGGTTGTTACGTGCGTTATTTTCATTCCGCTGCCCTCTGATTTCAGCACCACAGCACCGCTGCCTGTAACCGTCCACTGTGCTGTCGGGGTACGCTGACCTCCGTATTCAAGCGGAGTTCTGAACTGCTTTTCGGCACTGCAAAAATGGCTTGACGTAAGGCACACTGTCTTTTGTGCATAACCTCCGCCTATAAGCATAGAACCTATCGAAAGGCTTTCAGCCATAGTGGAACACGCACCGTACAATCCTAAAAACGGAATATTTGTTTCACGTAAGCCGTAATGCGTAGCAACACATTGATTTTGCAAATCGCCTGATAATATATAATCAATTTCATTGGCTGTGAGATTTGCTTTTTTCAAAACCATTTCAACCGCTGTTTTCTGAAACGCTCCCTCTGCTAAATCCCACGATTCCTGCCCCATCTTATCGTCCGATACAATCATATCAAAGTCGTCTTTTAACGGACCCTGACCTTCCTTTGCACCGACAACCGCCGCATGAGCAGCAATAATCGGCGGCATACCGAATGTAACTGTTTGTTTTCCGAGTTTTTGGTTCATTTTATCACTTCCTTTTTATCTATATTGTCCGCTATTTACTTTTTTATGCACAAAAAATGACTCAACCCTTTTTAGGATTAAGTCATTTTAATATTACATTGTATGTGTTACGTAATTCGGGTCGTCCTGCCACAGGACGATTTTGCACGCCTTGCGTGTAGCGTTCAAATCAATTATTCTTTGATTTGAGCTGCCTCGGAAACGAAGCGTTATATCGTGGTTTTCCTCTTCAAATTTCCCGTCAACAAGAATGTCTATGTACGAAAGCATTTCTTCCGTTACATCTGTTTTTGCACGGCTCGGAAAAACACCGGCAAGCTGTTCGTATGTATATCCCGAAAAACACCATATTGTTTTATTGGGAAACCTGTTTTTGAACTCCTTTACAAGTGCTGCAAGCTCTGTCTGGTTTTCAGGCTCAAACGGTTCTCCGCCAAGTAAGGTTAAGCCCGTTACATAGTCCGGTTCGCAGCTCTTTAAGATTTCTTCTTTTATATCATCTGTAAACAGATTACCATATTCGAAATCCCATGCGACGGCATTAAAACAGCCTTTGCACCGATGTGTACAGCCTGAAACAAACAGACTTGTACGCACGCCCGAACCGTTAGCTATATCACAATATTTAATTTCAGCATAATTCATGCTATTCACCACCGATTACAGATGCAATACTCTGTCCTTGATTTCCTGTGTTCTGCCTTGATTCCAGAACTGCGTTCCTATATAACCGCAGGTACGGCGTGCAACATTGAGCTTATCCTGATTGCGGTTACCGCATTTCGGACATTCCCAGATGAGCTTACCGTCATCTTCTATAATTTTCATTTCACCGTCATAGGCACAATCCTGACAGAAGTCTGACTTTGTGTTAAGCTCTGCGTACATGATATTGTCATATATAAACTGTAGCACGTTAATAACGGCTTCAAGATTATCCTGCATATCAGGAACCTCAACATAGCTTATAGCTCCGCCTTTTGAAAGTGACTGGAACTGTGACTCGAACTTGAGCTTTGAGAATGCGTCAATTTCCTCTGTTACGTTTACATGATATGAGTTTGTTATGTAACCCTTATCTGTAACACCCTCAATTATACCGAAACGGCGCTGTAAGCACTTAGCGAATTTATATGTAGTACTCTCAATCGGTGAACCGTAGATGCTGAACGCAATATTTGTCTTTGCAGTCCAACGGTCACAGGCACCGTTCATATACCTCATAACATCAAGCGCAAAGCTTGTAGCCTCGGGATTGGTATGCGACATACCTGTCATATATCTTACACATTCGCAAAGACCTGCATAGCCAAGCGAAATTGACGAGTATCCTCCGAACAAAAGCTTGTCAATCGGCTCGCCTTTTTTAAGACGGGAAATTGCGCCGTACTGCCACAAAATAGGTGCAGCGTCTGACAATGTACCCTTTAATCTTTCATGACGGCACATCAGAGCCTTATAGCAAAGCTCAAGACGCTCGTCAAATATCTTCCAGAACTTGTCCATATCCTTGCCCGATGACAAAGCTACGTCAACAAGATTTATTGTTACAACACCCTGATTGAATCTGCCGTAGAACTTATATTTACCATCTTCGTCCTTCCAAGGTGCAAGACAGCTTCGGCAACCCATAACAGGGAAACAGTTACCCTCTTTGAGGTTCATCATCTGCTTTTCTGAAATATAATCAGGAACAAGTCTCTTTGCACTGCATTTAGCCGCAAGCTTTGTAAGCTCAAAATATTTACTGCCCTCTTTTATATTATCATCTTCTAGAACATAGATGAGTTTCGGGAATGCAGGAGTAATCCATACACCAGCTTCATTCTTAACACCTTTATGTCTCTGACGAAGCATCTCTTCGATAATAAGAGCAAGGTCTTTCTTTTCAGACTCGTTACGTGCCTCGTTAAGATACATGAATATTGTCAAAAACGGTGCCTGACCGTTGGTGGTCATAAGAGTTATAACCTGATACTGGATAGTCTGTACACCACGCTCAATTTCCTTCTTCAAGCGGTTTTCAACAATTTCTGATATTTTTTCTTCGTCAACATCAATGCCGAATTTTTCAATTTCTTCAACCAGCTCTTTATGTATCTTCTCACGTGATACCTGAACGAACGGTGCAAGATGCGTAAGACTTATGCTCTGACCGCCGTACTGGTTAGATGCAACCTGAGCAATAATCTGTGTTGCAATGTTACAAGCTGTTGAGAAGCTGTGCGGACGCTCTATAAGCGTTTCACTTATAACAGTACCGTTCTGAAGCATATCATCAAGATTCACCAAATCGCAGTTGTGCATATGCTGTGCATAGTAGTCTGAATCGTGAAAATGGATAATACCGTCCTTATCAGCATCAACAACCTCTTTCGGCAAGAGCAGACGCTTTGTAAGGTCACGGCTCACCTCGCCTGCTATGTAGTCACGCTGTACACTGTTTACAACAGGATCCTTATTTGAATTTTCCTGCTTTACTTCTTCATTATTACATTCAATAAGCGATAAAATTCTGTCATCAGTTGTGTTCGACTTTCTGATAAGCGAACGTGTATAACGGTACTTTACATAGCTTTTTGCAATTTCAAAAGCTCCGTGTGCCATAATCTGATTTTCTACCATATCCTGAATTTCCTCAACGGAAACGGCACGATTTGTTTTTTCGCATTTGTAGTTGATGTAGTCAGCCGCCTCTAAAATCTCCGAATCTGTCAATTCCTTATGAGTTGCTGCATTGTTAGCTTTTGTAATGGCGGCAATAATTTTTTCTTTGTCAAAATCTACTTCTGACCCATTCCTTTTTATTACCTTCATAATATTTCTCCTATAATTTACAACACTATATATTGTGTTTTTCGGTGTTCGATTAGTATTATACTACCATACATTTAGAATGTCAAGCATATTACCGGTTTTGTAATATTACATTTTTGTAACATAAATCTCACCAAAATTACATTTCTGACACGTGAAAATTTTTGTCGCTGATTATATCTTAAAATATCTGCACTTTTTAAAGTTTGGTATTGTAATATTTGAAATTTTATGCTATAATTAATTAGTATAATTATTGATTGAAATAGGAGAAAAACGGTTATGTCCGATAACAGACAGAAAAAAATTCGTAACTTTTGTATTATAGCACATATTGATCACGGTAAATCAACACTCGCCGACCGACTCCTGGAGCTTACCGGAGAAGTTGAATTGCGTGACATGGAAAATCAGATTCTTGACGATATGGACCTTGAACGTGAACGAGGTATAAC
>CAYMCT010000134.1:0-4664 GCA_964389075.1 uncultured Lachnospiraceae bacterium | reverse complement strand
TCTCCTCCTTTAAATTTTGGTAATTACATTATAACAACAAATTTTTAATCTGTAAATAGGTTTCGACCCAGTGGTCAATATATCGACCGAGTGGTTAAAAAAAAAATCGCTGTAAGCTTGCAAATCAAGTCTGTACAGCGATATTTTTTATCTATTTATATGGAAATCCTATAATCACCGAAGCCCGGAAAACCTTTCGTTCTTCATCATAGTGCCAATCCAATAATCCGTTATATTTACTTAGCGTCTTTTGAATGCTTTTAATTCCTATTCCGTGCATTTCTTTATTTTCTTTTTGCGTTTTAAGCTTGCCTTCTATAACTTCAGGCACCGTTTCCGATGAATTTTCTATTTCTATTACTGTAAATCTTTTGTTGTTCATATAAGAATGAAAATAAATGAACGGCTGCTCTGACTGTATACAGTTCTCCATAGCGTTTGCAAAAAGATTTGAAAATATAGCTACAATATCTATGTCACTTATAAATGACAACGGCATTTGCAAGGGGTCTATAATTAAATTTATCCCCCTCTTTATACATTCCTCTTTCTTTTGTGAAAGAAGAATATTTAACATTCGGTTATCCGAATATTCTGAAAGTTCTGCGTTATCCTCTTTTTCGCAAATAGAATTTATATAATCTTTTGCTTTTGCATTTTCACTTTCTATCAGCAATTTTACTGCATTCATATGTATTTTGAAATCATGGCGGAAAATACGCATATCATCATACTTTTCTTTCAACATGGTAAATTCAGCAAAGTTTCTTTTTTCCTGCTGTTTTAGCGTTTCATTTTCTGAATACTGTATTGCTAAGTTTCGGTTAAGAATAAAAGCAATCAAATCAATTAACAGCAACAAAAGGCAAACCACCGTTGTTTCGGTTGAAAATTCAGATGATTTAAGAGTTATAAGCATAACTATAATTGACAACACGGGTATTGTAATCAACCAGATATTATACGTTTCTTCTCGCTTTTCTCTTGTTTCAAAAAAAGCCGTCAGAATCATAACCCCTATTATATAAAACAGATTAGTAAGAACCGTCAATACTACTGAACTCATTTCCGGTATAACAGAAATATTGTTAATATCGACTTTCACTATCCCAATTGCCACAACTGCAATTTCACTGAGGCTTGATAATACCGTCAAAATTATACCGTGAAACATAGCCTTCTTCCAGGTTACCAGACAGCCGATATTTATAATAAGAAAATTCACTAACGAAAACACAACAATATTTACTACTGCATTGCCAAACATACATATAATTCCGTGAATAATATATCCGACAATCGCCAATGTATAATACACACGGTTTTTCTGTTTCTTTTGAAAAATAGTGTCTACATAATATATAAATATCAAATATTGCAGAATGATGCAAAGAATCAGTCCAAAATCCACTCTCATATACTGCCACCTATCCATTTCATAAATGCTGTACAAAAGTTTTCATACTTCCTTCTTGAGATATCAAGAACATATTCCTTTTCGCCATAGCCGCAGGTTATTTTGTTTTTACTGTGTCCTCTGAGATATCTCAAATTAATGCAACACCCTCGGCATACTTCTATAAACTCGTCATATTTATTTAGTTTACCGAAAACAGATTTATATGATTCTTTTACAATAAAATCACCTTTTGTCATAATAAAACGTGTTGCCTTATTTTCTGCGTGTATGTATACAATATTCGATATTACTATCTCGCCGCTGTTCTCATCTATAACAATTCTCCGTTTAAGAGAATTTATCTCTTTTAATGCAGATTCGATGCCGTAGTTTACTCTGTAAACATCAAGCGGCTTCTCCCAAAATCGCAGCGGACGAACATTAAACGCATCATCTATATATCTTCCGTGATTTGTAACAAAAAAAATTACACAATCCTTGTTGCGTTCTTTTATTCTCTTTCCTACTTCTATACCATCGAGAATTTCCATCTCGACATCAAGAAATATTATATCATAGATTTCAGATACGTCTATCAATTCATAAGGATTATTAAACTCATCAATTTTATAATTGATATTTTTATCCAAAAGAACACTCTCTGCGATTTCTCGTGATTGTTTTAAATCGTTTGCATCATCATCGCAGATTGCTATATTAATTACTTTGTCCATCACCAACACCGCCTTTTGTTGTCATAAGAATATATTACCATATATTTTATATTTGTTCAAGGAAAAAATATTTCTGCCCATGCTGAAGACGAATTAATTTTTCATAACAATTTTTGAATTTTAATTGTAATTATTATTATTTGGTGGTATAATAAATAGTAATTACGGAGGTATGAAAATGAAATTATCAAAACTTATAAAAGGTGCAGTAATCGCAGGCGGTGCATTGGCAATCATAAAAGGACTTGATGAACGTCTTGAAACAACCCACTACACTATTGAATCTGATAAAATCCCCGAAGAATTTGACGGATTCCGTATAGTGCAGATTTCGGATTTGCACGCTACACAGATACCGGGTATCGCCGAAGAAGTACGCAGTGAAAATCCTGATATTATCGTTTCAACCGGCGACCTTGTTGATGACGAAGGCTCGTATGAGCCGGGTATACGTCTTTGCGAAAAGCTGCTTCAGATTGCACCGGTATATGCAGTCACCGGCAATCACGACTTATTAAGAGCAGATTATCCTAAATTTCAGCGTGCACTCGATGCGACAGGAACAAAAACCTTACACGATGAAAGTATAAAGCTCACACGCGGCAGCTCAACTCTCGTGCTCAGCGGCATAGACGATCCGTACTCTGTAGACGGCACTACGATTACACATAATATATACACCTCCGTTAAGGCAATTTCACCTACCGACAACTACCATATTCTTCTTTTCCATAGAGCAAATCATATGGATTTGTTAAGAGATAAGGGATTTGACCTGATTCTTTCAGGTCATATGCACGGCGGTCAGCTTCGTTTCCCGAATGGGCGGGGCATATGCAATCCCAAATCAAGCTGGGGCAGCAACTCACCGTTTTTGTTTCCTAAGTATTTTGCCGGTCATTACAGATACAAGGATATGGATATGATAGTAAACAGAGGATTAGGAAATCCGATGATTATACCAAGACTTTTTAACCGTCCGGAAATATCGGTCATTATATTAAAAAGCAAAAAGGAGAAAATTTGAAATGGCAAGAACACTAAAGACAATTTATACCTGCTTCCCTGAAGGGAAACACAAAGTACTAACCATGAGCTATGATGACGGTCAGCATTTTGACAAACAACTTATAGAAATATTCAATAAGAACGGAATCAAAGGCACCTTCCATCTTAATGCAGGCTTATCAGAAGATGAACGAAGAATAAAACCGGAGGAAATAAAAGAAGTATACGCGGGGCATGAAGTAAGCTGTCATACACTTACCCATCCTACAATAGAACGCTGTCCGATAGACCAGGTTGTTCAGCAGGTTATAGAGGACAGAAAAGGGCTTGAGGCGGCTTGCGGATATCCCGTTCGGGGTATGAGCTATCCTAACGGTTCATATAGCGACGAAATCGTTAAGATGCTCCCCCACTGCGGCATTGAATACTGTCGTGTTGTAGGCAATACTGACGATTTCGCAATGCCACGCAATTATCTTACATGGAAATCCACCTGCCATCACGGCCACAACCTTATGAAAAATGCAGAGAGGTTTGCCTCTCTTAACAAAACGCAGTACCTGTATATGATGTATGTATGGGGACACAGCTATGAATTCGACCGTGATAGTTCCTGGGATTTAATAGAAGGCTTCTGCGAATACATAGGCGGACGTGACGACATATGGTACGCAACAAATATCGAAATTGTGGATTATATGAATGCTGCAAAAAACCTGAAATTCACAGCCGCAGGCGATATGGTTTATAATCCATCGGCAATTCCTGTATGGATTTCGGTTGACGGGGCTGTTCACAAAATAGACGGCGGTGCTACAGTACAAATATGAAAGAATACGAGCTTTTTGAGCCAATACGCAAGCTTTTTTCAGAATTGGGATATAAGGTGAATGCAGAGGTCAAGGATTGCGATGTTACGGCTGTTAAAGATGATGAACTTATAATAATAGAGTTAAAAAAGAATCTTACAGTTGCACTGCTTGCACAAGGTCTTGAGCGACAGAAAACAGGCGCAGATGTATACGTTGCCGTGCCAAAGCCGAAAAAATATTCACCAAAAAAATTTCGTGATACTCTCTACGTTATAAAAAAGCTTGAATTGGGACTTATATTTGTCAATCTGAAAGGTGAGCATTCCTTTGCGGAAATAGTTCACACGCCGCAGGAGTTCAAACCTGTCGGAAAACGGTATGCAGAGCGAAAAAAAATTATAAAAGAAATTAAAGGCAGAACCTGCGAGCTGAACACCGGCGGAGTGACCGGGACAAAAATAGCAACTGCATTCACCGAAAAGTGTATACACATCGCCTGTATTCTGAAAAAGCATGGGGCGTTATCCCCCAAACAAGTAAAGGAATACGGTGGTGACGAAAACTGTGCCGGATTGCTTTACAGAAACACTTACAAATGGTTCGACCGTCCCGAAAAAGGACTTTACTGTATAAATGATAAATGTCTTACGGAACTTGATAGCTATCCTCAGCTCACAGCCTACTATACTGAATTAACAAATTCAACTATTA
>CAYMCT010000133.1:0-4668 GCA_964389075.1 uncultured Lachnospiraceae bacterium | reverse complement strand
CTTCCGTCGGCTATTTTTGAGAGTGTTTCTCTCTTTTCCTTTGCTTTCATACTTCCGGTAAGCAAAACAGTTTCTATTCCGTGTTTTTCAAACATAGAGCAAAACGATTCATAATGCTGCTGTGCCAGAATCTCCGTAGGTGCCATCATCGCCGCCTGAAATCCGTTTCTTACCGACATATATATTGCCGCCGCCGCAACCGCTGTTTTTCCCGAACCTACATCTCCCTGCACAAGCCGCATCATCTGCAATCCGCTTTTACAGTCCCGACAAATTTCATTAATTGTCCGTTTTTGTGCCCCCGTAAGCTCAAAGGAAAGCGTATCTGAAAATTCACGTATACATTTCACATCAGAAAATATATGTCCCTTTTCGATTTTGTTGGTATTCTTCCTCTCGTTTAATGCAAGCTGAAGAACAAGTAACTCTTCAAAAACAAACCTTTCTCTCGCAATGTTATAGCTTTCAAAGTCCGCCGGAAAATGAATATTACGCATTGCAAAATTTATTTCCGAAAGCATAAATTTTTCTCTTATATGATCCGGCAAATATTCTTCCAGCTCCCCTGCCTCTTTCAGAGCAAGCTCCATTGTCTGCTGCACTACTTTTTGCGAAAGCTTTGCCGTCAATGGATACAGCGGAATTATTTTACCCGTAAATCTTTCGTTTCCGTACCGTTCAAAAACAGGTGCAGTCATTTGTAAACGCCCCTGTCTGTTCCGTGCAACCTTTCCGAAAAAAACGTATTTCTCCCCTTCAGCAAAATTATTCTTCACAAATTTATTATTGTACCAGACAAGATTTATCATTCCCGATTCATCGTATACATTCATTGACGTTATAAGCATATTTCTTCTTACATATCTGTCAACAGGTAAATTTATAACGTCAGCTGCAATACATACCGTTTCGCCGTCGATACACTGCGATATTGGCTTTATCTTTGAACGATCCTCATACGTGCGCGGAAAAAAATAAAGAAGGTCCTCTATAGTTTTAATACCCTTTTTCTCAAAAAGCTCTGCACGCTTACTTCCGACACCTTTGAGATACTGTATAGGCTTTTCCAAACTCATAGTAAACCTCCTTTCTGAAATTTTCACTCATAAAAACTGTTGCTTTATTCTTCCGGCTCCCGAACGATAACATTAACCCGAGATATACTTATACCCATCTGTTTTGCCGGATTTTTCACAGCTTCCTCAACTGACTTGCATACTGTGCTTCTGTCTGCTCCGTTTTCTAATTCTATGTTCACGTCAACAAAAGCACCCTGCCTTGACAGTTTTACCGCTATTGCATCAAGCTCGTCTTTCTTAAAAATCAAATCCGAAAACTTCTTTTTCTTTGACGGACTTGTGACTGACAAAACACCTTCACACTTTTCAGCACTATACCGAACAAGCTGTTTCACTGCTCTTTTTGATACAGTTACAATTCCTGCTGTATTATTTTCCATAACCTTTTATTCGCTTTCTCTTTTCTCTCCGGTAATATCAAACTTACGCATAACCTGTTTTCTCTTTTCAGTAGCATACTGAGTGTAATATCTGTGAGTAACCTCGATATTTTTATGTCCCATAAGCTCTGCAACCATTTTTATATCTACCCCATCTGCAATCATATTGCAGGCAAATGTACGTCTCAATGCATGCGGATGCATTTTATCAGGATCCGTAATTCCTGCCATCTGGCAGTAGCCTTTCAGATTTTTCTCAACTGACTGAGGAAGTATTCTCTTTCCATTCCGGCTTATAAACAAAGGATCGGTTTCCCCGGCTTCATCTTCCTCTATTCTTTGAGTGACATATTTCAGCAGCTCGTTTTCCACCTGCAACGGCATAAACACTTCCTGTCGATCTCCGCCCTTACGTTTAACCATAAACGAAGATGATTCAAAATCCACATCATTTATGTTAAGATTAACAAGCTCGCTAACTCGGCATCCTGTACCAAGATATGCCGTAAACAGTGCTACATCCCTTTGTTTTCTGTTAAGATATGCTGCTCTGTTTCTTCCCTCAAGATAGTTTTCTCCATTATAAAGCACATCTATAAGGCTTACAACATCCTGTGTACTCAACGGTCTTTTCATCTTCTGGTGTACTTTTTTAAAATCAAGCTTATCTGTTATATTGTGATCAATATAATCGTTTTTATAAAGATACAGATAAAGACCTCTTATTCCTGAAAGCTTACGGTTAATTCCGTACTCGTTATTCGTTCTGATACGTTTAATTTTCTTTCCGGATATTGCAGAAACATATTCACTCTCATATTCCTTTAAATATGCCTTAAACCCGTTAAGATCCCTCAATGTAACCTCACCAAGCATTTCAGGTGTGAAATCTTCAATATTTTCTATACTTCTGAACTTAAATTTCTGCAGATACTGCAAAAAGGTTTTTATATCGATACTATAACCTATCTGTGTATTTATGCTCTCACCGTCATATGCGACTTGTATGTAATCAAAAACAAAGTCCGGCAGACTTGTAAGAATTTTAGTTAAATCTATATATCTGCTCATCTTTGTTTCCTCAATTCTTTGGCTCTCTTCATAAGATATTCACGATTATTAAGCTCAGGTTTAATAATAACCTCATCAAGCAAAGCTTTAAGGGTATCGCCAATATCCCTGCCCTGTCTGTAGCCGATATTCATTAAATCCTTGCCGTTTATAACAAGGTCAGAAATTCTGTATGGCTGACCTGATGCAATAACCTGTCTGTAAATATTCAAGCCTCCGTCTATTCTTCTTAACCGTTCAGGTAAAAACTTTGGATTTTTGCCTGTATTGTCTGCCTTCTGCAAAAGCAGTAATTTTTCAAACAGCTCAGCACCAGTTTTAGCCATCATTCGCTTTACCGCCGGATAACTCGACTCCACTCTGTAATCGTGATGCTCCACAAGCAAAGTAATATCTTTAATAGAGTCCGAATCCATCTTCATTCGGTGCAGCACGTCAACAGCAATCCTTCTGCTTTCACGGTGATGTCCGTAAAAATGGATTATTCCGTTTGCATCAGTTGACGAACAACACGGCTTACCCGTATCGTGAAGCAACGCTGCCCAACGCAAAATAATATCCTGAGGTGTGTTCTTTACAGCCTGCATTGTATGCTCACCAACATCATATATATGATACTTATTCCTCTGTCTTTCGCCAAAGCACTTATCAAGCTCAGGTATTATAAACTTCAAAAGTCCAAGTCTGTTAAGATCTCTTATATAGTCCGGATTATCCGACAATAAGATTTTATTTAGTTCTTCTCTAATCCGTTCCGCACTTACCTTTTTTATAAGCACAGCACACTTTTTAATCGCACGCTCGGTATTTTCTTCTATTTCAAAGCCTAACATTGCCTTAAACCTTACGGCTCTTAACATTCTCAGTGCATCCTCTTTAAATCTTTCTTCGGGATCACCTACACAGCGTATAATCTTTGCACTTATATCACGTATCCCGCCAAAATAATCAAGCACACCTTTTTTTAAGCTGTACATCATTGCATTTACGGTAAAATCACGACGTGCACAGTCCTCCCTTGCACTTGTTACAAACTCCACCTTATCAGGATGACGTCCGTCTGTATATTCACCATCACATCGGAAGGTCGTTACTTCATAACCTGTTTTATTTTCAATTACCGTAACCGTGCCGTGCTTTATACCTGTATCTATTGTACGTTCAAAAATTCTTTTTATATCCTCCGGCAACGCACTTGTTGCAATATCATAATCGTGAGGGGTTTTATCCATTAAAAGATCACGTACCGCACCGCCTGCGATGTACGCTTCAAATCCGGCTCTCTGAATTTTTTGTATAATTCTCTGTGCGCCGTCAACAATCTTCAGCTCCATACTACCCCTCCTTAAAAATTTTTTATACCTATTAATTGTATCACAAAACTGCTTTAAGGTCAATATGCGAATATGAGTTATTTTTACTTGAAATATATATAAAACCGTGTTATAATTATTATATTAAATAAGAAAGAGGTATGCCCTTATGTTACTTGCAATAGACGCAGGAAATACAAATATTGTTATTGGCTGTATAAAAGGCGAAGAAATACTTTTCAACGAGCGTGTATCCACCAATCATAAAGCTACAGACCTGGAATATGCCATTCAGCTCAAAACAATTTTTGAAATACACAATATAGATTCAAATTCTATTGAGGGTGCTATTATATCATCAGTTGTCCCAGGCGTTACTGATGTTTTAAAGAATGCGATAAAAAAGCTTGTTAAAACAGAACCACTGATAGTAGGTCCGGGCGTAAAAACAGGACTTCGCATACTTACAGACAATCCGGCACAGCTCGGTGCTGACCTTGTAGTTGACGCTGTTGCAGGAATAAACTGTTACAGTACACCGCTTATAATAATTGATATGGGTACTGCAACAACAATGTCGGTAATAGACAAAAACGAAAACTACCTTGGCACTCTTATTATACCGGGTATGCAAACCGCTCTTGACGCTCTTACAAGCGGAGCCGCACAGCTGCCTAAAATAAATCTCGATACACCGAAGCGTGTTGTAGGTAAAAATACCTCTGAATGTATAGCAAACGGTTCACTTTATTTCAACGCAGCCGGCATCGACGGAACAATTGACAAAATAGAAGAAGAGCTTGGCGAAAAATGTATGGTTGTAGC
>CAYMCT010000132.1:0-4697 GCA_964389075.1 uncultured Lachnospiraceae bacterium | reverse complement strand
TTGGTTAAACAATGCGTTTGGAAATGATTATGAGATAGCGTATAATAATCTTATGTCAAGAGCACAGGCAGCATATCAGATTTATTATAAGCTGCTTGATAACGGTGTGTATATAACCAAGTTCGATTTGGGTTCGGGTGTATACTTGCCGAACGAGCCATGGAACAAGGACGAAAACGGTAATCAGAAAGAGTACGTTTTCACTGACGAAATTGCTCAGACTGTTGCATTTTCAAATAATAATGAAATTGTAAGACTTAACCTTAACTGGCGAAGCTTATTCGATGGAAATGCGGCTTATGCATATCGTAACAGAGAGGGTGCAACTCAATCTGAATGCTTCCGTTGGCACGAAATGAATGATGAATGGTCATGTCACGGTAACGGATATATGACATCACCGCTTGGGTTCAGACGTGTAAACGTAGCAAAATACGGTGATTACGTTGTTATCATGAACTGTTCTGACGAGAATAAATCGGTCAATGTCACATTCAATTCAGATGTGTCAAAGGCATACGATATGGTTTCAGGCAAAATGATAGACTTGAACAGTGAACTGACAATGCCGGCGCTTACCACAATAGTACTTGATTTGAACGAAACGGAGGAATAAGTATGATTAAAAGAATAATTACCGCATCGCTTGCGGCGACATTACTCATATCGACAATTCCTTTGGTGAATGCTGCTGAAATTGAGTATACTGCAGCTGTCAGCGGAGCTTTTGAAATAGAAGAATCAATGATATTCGGCGTTGACGACAGCTCCATAACAGCTAAGTGGTTAAAGGATAATCTTTTTACTTATGATAATGCATCGTCAAACGATGAGCTTGATGCTTTTGCAAACAGTAATATTGCCACGTATACACTTGATTTGGGCGAAACTAATATTCCTGTTTTTTCAACCTATAGAACCTATATAGGTAAAGGCGGTTCAGGTCAAAAAGGCGGAGTAGTTGTATACGGTTCAAACGATGATATAAGCTTCACGGTAATCGGTGAAGCAGAATCACTCATCGGCGGAGAGTGGAATGATATAGCTCTCGAATACGAAACCGCTTACAGATATGTAAAGGTGGAAACTGAGACTGTAACAGAAGATGAGGAAGATGAAGAAAACGTTATAGAAACAACACAGGAGGATGAGAGCGAGGAAGAAACGGACGATTCTACCATAACGGTAGATGATGAAACCGACGAGCTTGATTTTGAGCCTGCCGCAGCTGTAAAAACTGTGTTTATAGCAAGAACCGAGGAATCGGATTCAGACTATAAAACACAGATAGGCGGTGGTGTAGGTGCTGCAGGCGGTTTAGGTTTCTTCGGCTCAAAGTTCCCTGACTGTCGTGGTCACTGGGCAGAACAGACAATTATCGAATGTACGAACAAAAATTATCTTGACGGTTACGAGGACGGCAATTTCAGACCTGACGCTCCTGTAACAGCTGCAGAATTTGCAAAGATATACAGTGCATGGCAGGAAAAATTCTATATAGTAAATGACGGATATTGGGCAATGCCGTATATACGTGATATGCTTGATGATGAAATTTTTGAGAACAGAGATTTTTCAGATTACGGAAAATATATGACACGTGAGGAATGTGCAAAAGCTATTGTGCGTTCGCTAAAAGCTGAATATTTCCCGTCAAATTTAAGTGCGTTTGAACAATATATAACTGATATTGATATGGCAGGAGCAGAATATAAAGAGTATGTTCTGAAATCGTACATTTCGGGAATCATAACAGGCTATGATGATGGCAGCTATAATCCTAAGGGTCATGTAACACGAGCTGAAATTCTTACGCTTATAAACAGAGCGATGAATGAGGATGTGCGTGTTGTGCCTGAAATAGTAGCAGGCGTCAACTTTGGTGCTGCAAATGTGCAGATATACTATAATGCTGCGGTTCAGGTGAGAAAATCAACCTCTGCAAACAGTATGAATTTCAGATTGCTTGGTAAAAACGCACAGTATATGACCGAGGACGATCCTGCATCGGGCTTAAAGCTTGTAGAAGAATTTCAGGGTGCACAGGGTATGGCATTCCTGATGCGATTTGACCTTTCGGATATAATAAAAAGAGAGAGCGAGCTTAAATCTATTCAGTTTATTATAAACCGTAGCAGTAACGGTGATATGCCTTTGGGCTTGTTCTGGTATGAAAACATAATAAGCAATACCGACTGGAACGATTCTTCGTATATGAAGGTTGTAAACAATTCTGCGGTGGCAGGTGATAATAAAGCAGGCTACAATGCAGTGTGTGATAATATAGCCGCAAAGCTGCCTACATGGGGAAAGACTGATGAGGCTGTTCCGCAGGAGGAAAAGGCACAGCCGTTTGCTCAGGCTGAGCTTGGTTCAAATAATCAGTATGTGTTCAATCTTGATTTAGCGGAGCTTAAAGCACATATGGACGAGAATAATATTATAGAATTTTTCTCAACATCTGTAAACTATGACCGTTACGGAATGGAAAAGGATAATAAACCTCGTTGTTTTGTGGCAGGTGAAAAAGCACCGCAGCTATATGCGTCCTTCAATGTTGAAGGCGACGACGGCAGGATTGTGCTGATGCCGGAAGATGCTGAGTTGATTGGCGGTATGCTTGATCTTGAAGATAAGGGTGATTTTACCAATATCGCAAACTTCAGAACAAACCAGACCATAAGCTATACGTTTAAGGTAGGTGCACCGGGCAAATATAAGCTTACAGTAAATTACTCGGCAAATCAGGGTTCAGGCGGAGGTACAGCAACTATAAAGGTAAACGATACCTCAGTTGAGCATGAGTTTAAGCAAACAGGGTCATGGACAACGTTTGCATATGAAGATTTGGGTGACTTTGAGCTTAAAGCAGGCGAGAATACACTTGAAATATCCGATAAAGTAATTCCGAATACATACCTTATCAACATTATAGATGTTATATTTGAAAAAGCGGAATAAATATCAGGGGAGAAATAATATGAAAAGTTTTAAAAGATTAATTTCGGGAATTTCTTCATTCGTTATGCTTATTACCTCTACCGGCTTAGTGCCGATAGGGGTAAAAGCTGCCGATGAAACCGAAGCTACAACTGTATATACCTCGGTATCAGGTCAGATTAAATACAGTAACTCTGCATATAGCGTTAATACCGACAGTGCTACACTTGAAATACGCAGCGATAACGGCGATAACGGAACAAAAGCGTATATGGCAGGATTGTCATTTGATTTGAGCGATGTTGTTTTGGAGGTCGAAGCAGGTAAAGAGATAGAAACAGTAAATCTTGTTACATACGTAGAACGCAGTAAAAGCGGTAATAAGACTTTAAATGTAAAGCTAATGGAAAGCGGCTGGGAAGAGGATACTGCTATAATCGAATCTGCATATGTAAGTGAAGCAATAAGCGAAATAACATTGGTAGGACAGAATAATGCTGCCGTGTTTGATAATATCACAGATTTTGACGTTACAAAATGGGTTAATGAAACTGATGTAACAGATTATATTTCAGACGCTCTTGCAAGCGGTGAAATAAACTTATTGCTTGAGAATGCAAGAGAGGATTCGAGTAATCAGCAGGTTTTATTCTCAAGCTCAATGAGTACATCTGTATATAATAACTCAACACGTAGCGAAACAATGGCAACACGGTTTGGTCTTGTAAAAGAAGACGGTGCAGAGGACTATGACTGGTCAGATGTATATCCGAGACTTGAAGTAAGCTATAAGTCGGATGAGCCGACAGAGACTCCAACAGATGAAGTTGATGAGCCGACAGAGACTCCGACAGCAACACCTGAACCGACACCTGTTCCAACTGCAGAACCGTTGCCGGAGGGTGCAATAGTAGTAAAGGAGCAGGCATCCAACACTACTAATACCATATCGGTAACAGTTGATGAATACGGCAATACAAGAGATGTAGCATATACAACAGTAAATAATAATATATGGTATCTCGGCAACTACGATTTATCAGAGATAGATACCATAGAAATGCGACTTGGTCTTGTGGCAAGCGGAGAATCACTTCCACAGGTTAAGCTTGCATATATGCCGATTGGCGAATCAACTATTGATACTGATTACATCAACACAAACAGCGGAACAATCCGAAGCAGTGCGAATACAGTTGCAGTTGTAGAAGGTAAAACAGAACCGACAGCAAATACATCGGACGGACATAAGTATCTCGGAGCGTTGTATGAGATAACATCAGAATCTGTAACACTATCTGAAGATGATACATACAGTGTCTATCCGGGCGGTTCGGCAACTATTGGCTCAAACTGTTCACCGCTCAACACAACAAAGACAGACGGTGAGGTAGCACTCTTTGTCTATGCAACAGCACAGAGTAGACGTGCAACTATTGATTATGTGATAATCACCGAAAAAGAAGTAACAGACGAGCCGACAGAAGCTCCGACAGAAACTCCAAGTGAGACTCCAACGGATGAACCGCCGGTAGTTGAGGAGCCAACAGCAACTCCGACAACGGAGCCGACAGAAGCTCCGACGGAAACACCGACAGCAACACCTGAACCGACACCTGTTCCGACAGCAGAACCGTTGCCGGAGGGAGCAATAGTTGTAAAGGATCAGGCATCGAACGTAACATCAACAACAAGAATAACAGTTGATGAGCATGGAAATACAAGAGATGTAGCGTATACAACAAACAATAAATCAA
>CAYMCT010000131.1:0-4764 GCA_964389075.1 uncultured Lachnospiraceae bacterium | reverse complement strand
GTCATTGGTTAATGCATGGAATTTATTGCTTATGAGAAACTTCTTTAACGGTATTCCTGATGCACTTTCGGAATCGGGACGTATAGACGGTGCTAATGATTTGGTTATATTGTTCAAAATCATACTTCCGATTTCTCTTCCGGGTATTGCAACAGTAGGTTTGTTCTATGCTCTTGCATACTGGAACGAGTGGAATAAGGCTCTTTTGTATATCCATACAGAATGGAAGTATCCACTGCAGTATTTGATTATGCAGATTCAGAACAATGTTAAGTATGTACAGGAGAACGCTGCTCAGGCAGGCGTTCAGACAGAGGGACTTATTCCGGCTGAAACTGTACAGATGGCAACTGCTGTTGTAACAATTGGACCTATTGTATTGTTATATCCATTCTTGCAGAAGTATTTTGTAAAGGGACTTACTGTAGGTTCGGTTAAGGGTTAATGTAAAAGGAGAGGACTATGAAAAGAACAGTGAAAAGAATTATATCAGCCTCACTTGCATTTGCGTTGACTGTTCCGATGCTTTCATCGTGTAAATGGGACACAAGAGTAGATGAGGATACAATTAAAATTATGCTTTCCGGTCAGAAACCGGCAGGCTGGGAAACTATATTAGAAGAGTATAACAAAACCGGTGCAAAAGAAACCGGAGTTAAAATCAACGTTGAGTGGATTTCGCCGGGCGACTATAAGCAGAAGCTTAACCTGAGAATGATTGGCTCGGAGAATTATGATCTCGTGTTTGATGCTCCGTTTAATAAGCTTAAAATATTTGCGGCATATGAAATGTATGCGCCGCTTGAGGGATATTTAGCGAGCGGTGACTATCCCAATCTTTCGGTAGCATTTCCTGAGGAAATAGCAAATGCGAACTATTATTACGGACATCTTTACGGATTCCCTATGATGCGTACATACGGCAACGGTATTGACTGTGTTTATTACAGAAAAGACCTTGCTAAAAAATATAATATAGGTACAAACGGTCAGATAAACAGCTATGACGAGCTTGGTGCATTCTTTGAAGCAATTTTAAACGGAGAAGAAGCACAGCAGAATATGGTACCGTTCGGAGTTACAAGCTCGCGTGGTTTTTATAGCTTATTCTCACAGGATTTAGTAGAGCAGGTTGAGGATCATATTGTACGTCTTAACATAGGTCAAATGGCTCACGTACTTCTTAACGAAGATAATACAGAGGTTGTAGACATAGTATATGAGGGTGAAGACCCTTCAAGATATGCATTGTATCCTGAAAAATACCGTGACGGTGAAATTTTCGGTATGGCAAGACTCAGAAAGCTTAGTGAGTGGAATAAATATCTTGAGCCTGATTCGCTTAACCAAAAGGACTCATGGGCGATGTTTATGGGTATGAAGTGTGCGGCAATGGTAGACAATCTTGACGGATATGAGCAGAAGGCTGCAGATGTAGCAACATCATTGCCTGATGCAGAATTAGGTGTATTCATAATAAATGACAGAGTAAGAAATATGGAAGACGGTGCAAGAGTAACAGACCTTAAGGGTAACAATTTTATATGTATTCCTGCATGGTCAAAGAAGATTGACAAAACTCTTACATTCCTTGATTGGTTGTATGCAGATGCTGAGAACCATGATTTGTTCGAGCTTGGTATAGAGGGTACTCATTGGGAAGCTGTAGGCGAGGATAAGTATGAGCAGTTAAAGGTTGACGGCGAAGCTTATTCGTTCCCGGGCTACGTTCTTACATGGAATCCGAATTTCGTAAGGTTACAGGGCTCGCTTGAAGGTGACATATATGACTACAAGAAGTATGACCTCAAAAAGGAAGCTTACTACGAGAGTCCGCTTGCAGGATTTATGTTCGATACATCAAACCTGCAGACTGAAACATCTGTAGTTAACGGTATTGCTTCAAAGGTATCAACAGCGCTTGAGCATGGTGTTGAAGCGGACCCTGTAAAGGTAAAACGAGATAATGTTCAGGAATGTCTTGCAAACGGTCTTGACGTAATCCGTGAAGAAGCAAAGCGTCAGATTAATGAATTTCTTAAAGAAAAGCACGGAAAATAAGGAGATTTGGTATGTACAAAATCAGTGCAGAGGACAGAAAATGGGTAGACGAAATCTGGGAAAAGATTGATAATAAATTAAAGGTTGTTGCACCGTTAAACAAGGACAAAATTCCATACACAACCAAAAACGGCGAATTTAATGATATGGTAAAGGAAGACATCACGTGGTGGACAAACGGCTTCTGGCCGGGACTTATGTGGCTCATGTATGTGGGAACGGAGAATGAAACATACAAAGAGGTTGCAGAGCGTTCAGAAGAGCTTTTGGACGATGCATTTGCTGAATACGACCACTTGCATCACGATGTCGGTTTTATGTGGCATATTTCAAGCGGAGTTAATTATCGCTTGTTCGGTGAAAAGAAATCAAGAGTAAGAACAACCATTGCGGCAGATATACTTGCATCACGTTATAACGTAAAGGGAGATTATATCCGTTCATGGAATAATGACACTCCTGACAGCGAAGGCTGGGTTATTATCGACAGTATGATGAATATTCCGTTATTATACTGGGCAAGCAGAGAATATGAGGACGACAGATTCAAGAACATGGCAATAAACCATGCAGATAAGGTTCTCGCATCACATATCCGTCCTGACGGTTCGGTAAATCATATTGTAAAGCTTGATTCGCAGACGGGTGAGTTTATTGAGAGCTTTGGAGGTCAGGGTTACGAGGTTGGTTCGTCATGGTCAAGAGGTCAGTCCTGGGCAATATACGGATTCGTTCTGAGCTACATACATACAGGTAAGCAGGAATACCTTGATGCAGCGAAGAAGGTAGCACACTACTTTATTGCAAATGTGTGTGACGACTGGCTTCCGAAATGCGATTTCAGATGCCCTGAAGAGCCTGTATTATATGATACAACAGCAGGTGCCTGTACAGCTTGCGGCTTGCTCGAAATAGCAAATTGCGTGCCTGAGTACGAAAAGAAAATCTATATAAATGCTGCTTTGAATATTCTAAAAGCAATGGAAAAGAATTTCTGTGACTGGACAACTGAGGAACAGTCAATATTACAAAAAGGCACAGAGGCATACTACCCACGTCCGGGCGGTCATCATTTGCCGATTATATATGGTGATTACTATTTCACTGAAGCAATTTATAAACTGAAAGGCTTTGATATGCTTTTCTGGTAAGGAGAATGAGGAGGCAGGAATAGGTTTTTCTGCCTCTTTTGATTAAAGATGAAAAAGGAGGAAAATATGATTAAGAAAATAATTTCGCTGGCAATATCTGCATCTGTGATGTGTGCCGCAATACCAACGGTTATGGCAGAGGGGAGCGATAGTGTGTCAGTTACACAATCACATATTATAGATAAGCTTGTGCTTGGTGATGCAAAATCTGAGGCTGAACATAATTTTTCTGAAACAAACACTGTTTCAGGCGTGGATTCGGAGCTTATAGCCCAGTATACTGATGAAAACGGAAAATATTGTGGCGGTGGAATAGGTGACGGACTTACCTACAGACAGATGATAGTACCTGAGAGTGAAGCTGAAAACGGAATGATTCAGTTTACAATGAAAGCAGATTCTGGCAAGGTTACATATGTAACTGTCAGAGTATCAGGTTCACAGTTTGGCAGAGGAAATCTCCTGATGTACGGTGAAAATGGCGATAAGTCTGTTCTTGATGCATACAGCGGCAGAGAATATGCCGAGCTTTATAACGGTCAGTATACAACAGGACCGCTTTGCTACGGCAGATATTATTACACAACATATAAGCTTCCTGAAGGAATGGTAGGTGCTGACGGTAAGGTTACACTTTCGATATATCATACAGGACAGATGGATTCATACGGCACTTCAACATATAAGAAAGTGACACAGCCATCGGTATATATGTATAACATATATACAAGCACAGAGCCGTATTTTGAGCCTGACGATAATTTTGTAGGAACAGGCAAGCTTCCGGAAGAAAAGCCGGTTGATATATCGGGATATGATGTGTCAGCATATGATTATCTTAAAACCGAAGTATCGGATATGACTGATAAGGTTCTTTCATGGCAGTGCTACGGCGAAGAATGGGAAAAGAAAAAAACTGACACAAATGCATATTTTGAAGGTGCTGTTATCAGAAACACACCAATTACCAATGCAGATATGACAGGTGAAGGAGATGCTGTATCAAGAAGATATGCACAAAATGCAATCCTGCATCAGAACTGGTCGACAATGTCAAACCTTATGGTGTTGGCGAATGCGTATATCTTTGATTTTTCGGGTGACAAGCATAATAACCCTGAAATACTTGACAGATACTTTGCTTTGCTTGATTTCTACCAGAGAGCACAGGATGCAAAAGGTGGTTGGTGTTATTTCTCAACAGGTGAGGATAAGGGCAAATGGCTCGGAGTATCGCTTGACGGCACAGGCGAACGTCTTATTGGCGAATACTGGCCGCTGATGTCGCTCGGAGCAGATGCAATGATTGAATCATATATAATGCTTAACAATTATATTATGAACAGCGGTAATGAAGAACTGATAAATGATTATCAGTCACATCTTAACGAGGTTATTGACGGTGACTTGACAGGTGCGAATAACCGTACAAGACGTGATTTCTATACTGATATGTTCGGCAGACTTCGTGACAGAATGGCGAATCCGTCAAGAGGTGTAGGCGATTTCTATGCGTCAACAAACCGTGCGGGTACAGCAAACCAGGACTTCG
>CAYMCT010000130.1:0-4889 GCA_964389075.1 uncultured Lachnospiraceae bacterium | reverse complement strand
CCCTGGACACCCTGATTAAGAGTCAGGTGCTCTACCAACTGAGCTAATCACGCATTTGAATGTTCCCTGAACACGAATAATATAATACCATAACTTGTCCGCTTTGTCAAGCATTTTTTGAAAAAAAATTTTATAAAATATTCTTTTGTTAAAATAATACAAGTAAGTGGCGTTATTAGCGAAAATCAACCGCAAAGTTTACTATATTATTTTGCGGTTTTTTATCAGATTTATGCTATATAAATTTTTATTGACTTATAATATTAAAAAGGATATAATTAAAATACAGACTATTTCTTGCAAGTCTGATTTTGATTGCATTGCAGATTATAGAAGCTATCAAGATAAAGAGAGCTTTACCTATGCATAATAAAACGACTGCTGAATTTGAAGAGGAGAGTCAAAACGGATTATGAATATTACAGACAGATTATTCTCTATGCAGGATATCGCCTACAAAGAATTTCATTGTAGGCTTATGCCTACGGTAAACCCTGATATTGTGATAGGGGTAAGAACGCCTTTGCTGCGTGAATTTGCAAAAGAGATATACGGTACAGATATTGCGGAACAGTTTTTGACAAAGCTTCCGCACAGCTATTATGAAGAAAACAATCTTCATGGACTGCTGATTGAAAAAATAAAGGATTATGATACGTGTATAGCGGAGCTTAACCGTTTTCTGCCGTATGTGGATAACTGGGCTACTTGTGATATGGTTACTCCCAAAATCCTTAAAAAACACACAGACAAGCTTTTAAATCAGATAGAGGTATGGCTCAACTCCGGGCATACATATACTGTCAGGTTCGGAATAAAGCTGCTTATGGCATTTTATCTGGACGAGCTGTTCAGAGAAGAATATGTTGTGAGAGTATTAAGTATTGTCACGGACGAATATTATATAAAAATGATGATAGCGTGGTATATTGCAACCGCACTTGCAAAGCAGTATGAAGTGGTTTTGCCGTATATAGAAAACGGTTTGCCCGATAAGTGGGTACACAATAAGGCAATACAAAAATCAGTGGAAAGCTATCGTATAACTACTGAACAAAAGGAATATCTTAAAAGCTTAAAGGTAAAATAAAAATATGCCCGCAAAAAAATCGTGTGAAGTGATATAATGATGGTAGACACAAAAAAAGAGTATCTACCATCATTTTTTGTGGGCATATTTTTTAAATAGTCTTTTTCATTTTTATATGAGGACAGTGTTCCTCGTAAAACACTTCACCGAATGCAGTATAGCCTTGCTTGCTGTAGAAATCCTTTGCGTGTAGCTGTGCAGAAATGGCAATTTGTTTGCCGCCGTCTGATTTTATAAGCTTTTCAGTTTCTTCCAGAAGTATTTTTCCAAGTCCTTTGCCGCGCAGTTCCTTTTTTACGGCAAATCTGCCGAGAGTAAAGGTACCGTTTGTGTCGATTGGGAAATACCGACAGCAGGCAACTGCGGTTTTATCGCTGTACATTACAATATGGGTTGCAGTATTGTCTTTTTCGTCATAGTCATAAGGGAAATTCTGTTCGTTTATAAATACTTCGCCACGCAGCTTCTGTGCATCTGACGGAAGTGTTCGATATGCAATTACTTTCATATAAAAAATCATTCCTTCCTCTTTTTATTTTACCATATCACGCTTTAATGTCAAGAGTGTAATTGACACAGGCTGAAAGATATGTTAAAATTATAGTATTATCAGGACAAAGGAATATATACTATGAAGATAAAAGCAGATAAACTACTTGCGCTTGCTGCGGTTATACTTATGATTATAGGCGTAGCAGCTACTTGCAGAGGAAATTCAACGGAAGTAATTACAGAGGAGCCTGTCGTGACTGTTGAACCGACACCTGAGCCGGTTACAGAAAATCGCTCAATAACCATAACAGCAACGGGCGATTGTACTTTCGCTACAGACGATTATGCATCACGAGAACTGGGGCTTGTTACTTATGCTGAAAGATACGGCACAAGCTATTTTTTTGAAAATGTACGGGACATTTTTGCTGAGGACGACCTTACAATCATCAATTTTGAAGGAACTCTTTCAGACAGAGGAACACGTGAAATAAAGCAGTTTGCGTTCAGGGGTGATCCGTCGTATACAGAAATACTTACATCGTCGAGCGTCGAGGTTGCTAACCTTGCAAATAACCACAGTATGGATTATGGCGAGATTTCGCTTGATGATACGAAAATGCATCTTGATAATTCAGGGATACTGCATTGCCGTGATACCGACGATATTTGCATAACAGAGGTTAACGGCATAAAGGTAGGACTTGTCGGAATAAACTATCTCAACGACGTTATGAGAACGCACCTTGAAGAGGCAATAACAAAAACAAAGGAAATGGGTGCAGAAATAATAATTCTTTCAATCCATTGGGGCGTAGAAAAGGCAACTGCGCCGAATGCCGATCAGGTTAATGCGGCACATACAGCAATAGATCTGGGTGCGGATCTTGTAATAGGAAATCATCCGCACGTATTGCAGGGAATTGAAAAATATAAGGGCAGATATATATGCTACAGTCTGGGAAACTTCTGTTTTGGGGGTAATAATGCTCCGTCAGATATGGATACTGTTCTGTTCCGTCAAACACTAACGCTTACAGCAGAAGGCTTGTTGGATGACGATGCTGTGGAAATAATTCCGTGCAGTATTTCGGAATCCGCAGGATTTAACGATTATCAGCCAACGCCGTCCGTAGGCTCAGAAAAAGAGCGGATTGCGAACAAGATTTCATCGTATACCGATGCGTTGGGCGGACCGGAACTGAAGTTCAGATAGCTATAAAAACCAACCCTTGCGGGTTGGTTTTTATAGCTTTGGCAGTCTGTGTATTGCTGCTGTGAAGTCCGACAATGTATTTGATTTTTTTATAGCTTTCGCAATCTTCTTTTCATCGGGATAGTTTTGTATCATATATACCCATACTTCTTTCATTTTATGCAATGTAAATGTATCTGATTTAAGAACGTCGTAATAGTTTTTCATAAGCTGTTCTGAAAATGCAATGAGTTCCGATGTGGAAAGGGGCTTGCCGCCTTTGATTTCACGGAATATAGCGGGATTTTTTATTGCTCCTCTGCCAAACATCACGCTGTCAAGGCTCGGAAACCTTGAGGTTATACGCTGAAAATCGTCATTTGAATAAACATTACCGTTATAGCATACACTGTTTTCTGAAATATTATATGCCTTTTCAAATACTGCATTATTGGGGGTTCCTTTATATAAATCTTCGCGGGTTCGTGGGTGTATGATAAGAAGTGATAGCGGATACTTGTTATATATCTCCATAAGCCTGTCCATCTCATCACCTGAAAAATATCCGATTCTTGTTTTGACAGATATTTTCACATCACTTTTCTCGAATATCCCGTAAAGGAATTGGTCTATAAGCTCAGGATTTCGCAAGAAGCCGGCTCCCCGTCCCTTGCGCACAACTGTTGATGCAGGGCAACCGATATTTATATTAAGCTCGTCATAGCCGAGCGGTTTGATTTTATCGGCAAATTTCAAAAATGCCTCAACATTGTTTGTGAGAATCTGTACCTTCAAGGGTACTCCCTCGTTGTTTTCGGGCAGAATATCCTTAATGCCTTTTTTGCTGATTTTTTCCTGCTCACTCGGATTGATGAACGGTGCATAGTAAAAGTCACAGCCGTCAAACATATCAGCGTGAGTTTTTCTGTATATGTATGATGTAATGCCCTCGAGCGGTGCAAAATATAATTTCATTGGTTTTCAGTCCCCGTTTCAAAATTAGTAATTATGATAATTATTGTATCACAGAACCTTACAAAAATCAATTATGCTTATATCATTGGATTATAAATATCTATGAAATCTTTTTATCTATTTGCAAAATCATCAAAATCTTTCGTTATGTTTATTTCAATAATTTCTTGCTTATATTTTTGTGTGATTTAATAATGTAACACATATATGGTGATGTTTTTATTGAAAAAAATTTTTATAAAAAGTACTTGACAAATCAAAAAAATGTGCTATAATAATATTAGTAATCGTTACTGATTTTGTAGATAGGAGCAGATATGAACTATTCAAAACAGAGAGAAACAATGCTCAATATACTTCGTTCTACTACAAGTCATCCGACGGCGAATGATATATATATTGAGATGAGAAAAAACGATCCTAAAATCAGTCTTGGTACTGTCTATCGTAATTTGGCAATGCTAACGGAGCACGGTATAATTTTAAGGCTGGATACCGAACATAACAGTGTTCATTATGACGGATGCGTAGAACCGCACTATCATTTTGTATGTAATGGTTGCGGAAAGGTGATTGATTTGGACATTGAGCCTATTAATGCCGATAAACAAATCAATGAAAAATATGGATGTAATATCAGTTCGCACACACTGATATTTTATGGCACTTGTAAAGAGTGTAATTAAGAAATTTATAAATTTCAAGGAGGAAAAAATTTATGGCAAAGTATGTATGTCCGGTATGTGGTTACGTTCACGAGGGAGAGAGTGCACCTGAAAAGTGCCCGCAGTGCGGAATCCCGGGTTCAAAGTTCACAAAGATGGAAGAGGGCGCAGAGCTTAACTTCGTATGTGAGCACGTAATTGGAGTAGGAGCAAAGGATCAGGTTGAACCTGACGTTTACGAAGGCTTAAAGGCTAATTTTGAGGGTGAGTGTACAGAGGTTGGTATGTATATAGCAATGGCTCGTGCAGCATTCAGAGAAGGCTATCCTGAGGTTGGCGATTACTATATGAGAGCAGCATTTGAAGAGGCAGAGCACGCAGCAAAGTTTGCTGAACTCTTAGGTGAGGTTGTATCACCATCAACAAAAGAAAATCTTATAGCACGTGCAGAAGCAGAGTGTGGTGCAACAGC
>CAYMCT010000129.1:0-4907 GCA_964389075.1 uncultured Lachnospiraceae bacterium | reverse complement strand
TCAGATCAGCTGCAGTCGATTGAAGAGGTAAAGGCTGATATGGAAAAACAACAGCCTATGGACAGACTCCTTTGTGGCGACGTGGGTTTCGGAAAGACGGAGATTGCAATCAGAGCGGCGTTCAAAGCCGTATGTGACAGTAAGCAGGTGGCATACCTTTGTCCTACAACAATACTGTGTATGCAGCACTATGAAACATTTTTAAACCGTATGGCAGATTTTCCTGTTACGGTAGAAATGCTTTCACGGTTCAGAACACCCAAGCAGCAGGAGCAAATCCTTAAAAAACTGAAGGACGGACGTGTGGACATTGTTATAGGCACACACAGGATGTTATCAAAGGATGTCAGCTTCAAGGATCTGGGACTTCTTATAATAGACGAAGAGCAGCGATTTGGTGTCGCACATAAAGAAAAACTGAAAGCACTCAAAACGAATGTGGATGTGCTTACAATGACAGCAACGCCTATTCCAAGAACCTTGCATATGGCAATGACCTCTGTACGTGATATGAGCGTCCTGACACGTCCGCCGCAGAATCGTTATCCGGTGCAGACATATGTTCTTGAACACAATGAGATGGTTATACTTGATGCAATCAGGAACGAGCTCTCACGTGGCGGTCAGGTTTTTTATCTGTATAACAGAGTTCAGGGTATATACCGTAAGGCACAGTGGCTGCAGGATGCATTCCCGGATATAAATGTTGCCGTAGGTCATGGCAAAATGAGCGAGCGTGAGCTTGAGGATATAATGTACGATATGGTAAACGGAACAACCCAGATTCTTGTTTGTACAACGATAATAGAAACCGGACTGGACATACCTAATGCCAATACCATTATTATCGAAAATTCTGACAGAATGGGGCTTGCCCAGCTTTATCAGCTGAGAGGCAGAGTCGGTCGTTCAAACCGTGCTGCATATGCGTATCTGACCTATCAGAAGGATAAGGTTCTTTCAAGCGTTTCGCAAAAACGGCTCAGTGCAATCAGAGAATTTACCGAGTTCGGTTCGGGATTCAAAATTGCAATGAGGGATCTTGAAATACGTGGTGCCGGTAATATTTTAGGTTCTGAGCAGCATGGACATATGGATAATGTTGGTTACGATATGTATTGTAAGATACTAAAGGAAAGTATTGATGAAGCCAAGGGAATAACGAACCTCGGTACAAGTGAGATAGCTGTGGATATAAGTGTAAACGCATATATTCCGGAAACCTATATTACATCGGCAAACCAGCGGATTGATATGTATAAAAAGATAGCGGCAATAGAAACGGAAGAAGATGAGTTCGAGATTAAGGATGAGCTGATTGACCGTTACGGTGAGCCGCCAAAACCGGTGTTGAACATAATTGCCGTTGCGGCACTTAAGATTCCTGCACGTGAAATCGGCTGTATAGAAATATCGGAAAAGATGGGTAATGTTACTCTGACCTTTGCTAAAGATGCTCTTACACCGGAGATTGTGTTCGGATTGGATAAAAAGCTTCCGTCACGTGTCAGACTTTTATCAACAGAAAAGCCGGCACTGAGAATCAAAAGGCTTGAAAAAGATAAAAACCCGCTTGAATTTGTGAATATTTTATTAAATTTCATAAAAGAATTGCAAAATGAAACAAAATGATGTATAATAGACATTAATGACAAAAACATTCAAAAGGAAGGAATATAAAAAGATGAAAAAAACAAGATTATTGGCTGTTATGGCAGCAGGTGCAATGTTGCTTTCAGGCTGTAAGCCGGGCGGAGTTGCTATGCAGATTGGAGATACTAAGGTTACAACGGGAGATATGTCAGCTTTGATGGATCAGTATGTAGCATACGGCTATGGCTTTGATACTGCAAAGGACGTTGTAGTAGACGATCTGGAGAACACATTAAAGATTGGTGCGCTTGCAGATGCTATGGGACTTGAGCTGGGCGAAGAAGATAAGGACAGCGTTGTTGTAGGAAAAGCACGTTATGCTCAGATGGCAGGCGGTCTTGAAGCTTATAAGGACCATCTTAAAAAGATAGGCTCAAGTATGGCTTTTATCGAAACATACGCAAAGGCTCAGGCTTTGTCAGCACAGGTTGAAGAAAAAGTCACAGAAAAAATGGGCGATGCAGAAGCTACAGCAGAAGAACTGAAAGCATATTTTGCTGAAAACTATTACCGTGCAAAACACATTCTTGTAGAGAAGCCGGCAGAGGGTGAAGAGGCTGCTGAAGGCGAATTGACAGGTGAGGCACTTGCAAAAGACCTTTTAGAGCGTGCTAAGAACGGCGAAGATTTTGATGCTATGATTGCTGAGTATTCAACTGATCCGGGTTCGGAATCGAATCCTGACGGTTATATCTTCACAAAGGGCGAAATGGTTTCAGAATTTGAAGACTGTGTAAAGGCTCTTGAAGCAGGTAATTTTGATATATGTGAATCAACATATGGCTACCACATTATCCAAAGACTTCCGTTGTCAGCAGATGAGGCGAAGTTTGAGGAGTGGTATACAACATATGAAACAGCTGTATCAACGGCATACGACTCAAACCTTTACAACAAAACACTTGATGAGCTTTGCAAGGAGAACGGTATAGAGGTAAGCATAAATCAGGACGTAATTGATGCGTTTACTGAGGATAGCTATACTCCGCTTGATACATCAAGTATGTATGGAACAAACTAAAAAGCAGTCAGCGCACGGCATATCAATTATGCCGTGTGTTTTTTTTTTTCTTCTTTTTGAAAAAGTTGACAGAAAAACGTCAATAATTACTTGCTTTTTTCTGAAATTTATGATATAATTAATGTATATATTTACTAAGCTAAATCCGCTTTTTAAAGGAGTAAAAATATGGCTAAAAAGTCAAAAGAACAGCCGTTTGATATGTCGGTTATTGAAAACCAGAAAATCGTTGGCGTTGATTTGAATAATGAGATGAAAAAAGCGTATATTGATTACGCTATGAGTGTTATAGTAAGCCGTGCACTGCCCGATGTGCGTGACGGCTTAAAGCCGGTTCACCGTCGTATATTATACGATATGTACGATGCAGGACTTATGTACGAGGCAGATTTTAGAAAGTCGGCAACAACTGTTGGTGACGTTCTCGGTAAATACCATCCGCACGGTGATGCGTCTGTTTATGATGCAATGGTACGTCTTGGTCAGGATTTCTCGTTGAGATATCCGCTTGTACAGGGTAAGGGAAACTTCGGTTCGGTTGACGGCGACCCTCCTGCTGCATACCGATATACAGAAGCAAAAATGTCAAAGATATCAGCGTGTATGCTTACCGACATTGAAAAGGAAACGGTTGATTTTGTACCGAACTTTGATGATAAACTGAGCGAGCCTGATGTTCTTCCGTCAAGATTTCCGAACCTTCTGGTTAATGGAAGTAACGGTATTGCGGTTGGTATGGCAACAAATATTCCGCCGCACAACCTTACAGAAACGATAGATGCGGTTATTGCCTGTATAGACGACCCGATGATAAGCATAGACGAGCTTATGCAGTATATACCGGGTCCTGACTTCCCTACGGGCGGAGTTATAATGGGTAAGCGTGGTATTCGCCAGGCTTATACAACCGGACGCGGCAAGATTATATTAAGAGCAAAAGCGGAGATAGAGGAGCTTGATAACGGCAGACAGCGTATTGTCGTGACTGAAATTCCGTATAAGGTAAATAAGGCTCTTATGGAAAAGCATATAAATGAGCTTGTACGTGACGGTAAGCTTGACGGCATAGCATCTACCCGTGATGAATCGTCAGAGGATATACGACTGGTAATTGAGCTTAAACGTGATGCTAATGCAAACGTGGTGCTTAACAATCTTTATAAATTCACACAGATGCAGGATTCGTTCGGTATCATACTGCTTGCACTTGTGGACAAGGTTCCGAAGATTCTGAATCTTCGCCAGATGATTGATTACTATATTGCGCATCAGGAAGACGTTATTGTTCGCAGAACACAGTTTGATTTGCGAAAGGCAAAGGAACGTGCTCATATCCTCGAAGGTTATAAGCTGGTTATTGATAATGTTGACGAGGTTATAAAAATAATCCGTGCATCAAAATCTATTACGGATGCGAAAGAGCAGCTATGTGTACATTTTGATCTTGATGATATTCAGGCAACCGCAATCGTTCAGATGCAGTTAGGTCGTTTGTCGGGACTTGAGCGTGACAAGATAGAGGATGAATACAGTTCATTGCTTGCGAAGATTGGTGATTTTGAAGCGATACTCGCTGATGAAGCAAAGGTACTTGAAATTGTAAAAGAGGACCTTGTAGCACTTAAGAACAAGTATGGAGATCCACGACGTACAGAAATCGCTATGGATATAACTGATTTTGAGGATGAGGATCTGATTGAAGAGGAAGAGTGCATAATCACACTTACTCACAGCGGATACGTTAAGCGTATGCCGGTTGACACGTACAAGTCACAGCACAGAGGCGGCAGAGGTATTACAGGTGTTACAACCCGTGAAGAGGATTTTGTAGAGCATATATTTACATCGTCAACACATCAATACATTCTCTTCTTCACAACAAGAGGTGTTGTATATCAGCTTAAAGGCTATCAGATACCGGAGTCGGGCAGAACGGCAAAGGGTATGGCTATAGTCAATCTTTTACCGCTTGAGGCGAATGAAAAGATTAGTGCTATGATTCCTGTCAAGTCATTCAATGACGGTGACTATCTCACATTTGTGACCCGAAACGGACTCATAAAGAGAACTGATATTATGGACTATTCACGTATACGTCAGAACGGCTTGCGTGCAATTGAGCTTGTTGAAGGCGATGAGCTTATAAGCGTTAATCTCACAGCCGGTGAAAAGGAAATACTTATAGCTACACGAAACGGTCTTGCAATCAGATTCCCTGAAACAGACGCACGTG
>CAYMCT010000128.1:0-4910 GCA_964389075.1 uncultured Lachnospiraceae bacterium | reverse complement strand
ACACGCCGCAAAGTGACTTTTCCGCCTCGCTTACAAGTGAAACGGCACGGCGTGATATACAAAAATTTTCTACTATATATTCTTCCTTATTCATCTTAAGTTTCCTTTCAATTATATGAAATCATTATAGCATATACCATTATTTTTGTCAATTGCATTAGTTCTTGTAATTTCCATATTAATATGCTATAATAATTACATCATTCAAAGGTTCAAGGAGAACAAAAAAATGGATTTTTATAACGAATATAAATCAATCGCACTGCGTGATTTTGACAACGCAAAAGCAGATGCAGCAAGAATGAGAGAAGCAATAGAAAACTCATCAGCGCACTATCATGGGAACACGGTACACACACTGTATATACCAAAAATGTATAATACCGGCGACTACTCCCGTTTTCTTAAAATAACCGAAATTACTTATAATATACTAAGCAAGGTAATAAAAGAATATTTATCAAATCCGGAATACCGTAAGCTTTTCAGCTTTGACCCCAGACTTGAGGAGCTTATACTCCGTCCGTCACTCTACAAATGTCCGTTGCCGGTTGCAAGAATTGACGTGTTCTATAATCCCGAAAACGGCAGTATTAAATTCTGTGAGTTTAATACAGACGGCTCAAGCGGAATGAATGAGGATAGAGAGCTTAATAATGTACTGAATACTTCTTCAGCGTTTGCCGAGTTCAAAAAGACACATAAAATAACCGCATTCGAGCTTTTTGATTCGTGGGTAAAGGAATTTACCGGTATTTATAAATCGACAGACCGTTACAAGGCAAATGCTCATATTGCAATAGCTGATTTTATGTCAAGTGCATCAAACGAGGAGTTTGAGGAATTTAAACGTGCTTTTGAACGTGCCGGATATACCTGCGAAATATGCGATATTTACAAGCTAAGACGTGAAAATAACCGGCTTATCGCACCGTCAGGCAAGGAAATAGACGCACTCTACCGCCGTGCCGTTACCTGCGATATAATATCGGAATATGATAAAATTCTTCCGTTCATCGAAGCCGCAAAGAACAACGAGGTTGTGCTTATAGGCGATTTCAAAACGCAGATTGTTCATAACAAGCTGATTTTCAAAATATTGCGTGACCCTATGACAAAAGCAATACTCACAGATGATGAGAACCGGTTTATCGAGGACACAATACCAAAAACATACGTGCTTACATCGGATATGCTGAACGATACAGACATAGCTCAAAACCGCACGAAATGGATAGCAAAGCCAATGGATTCGTACGCATCAAAGGGTGTTCTTGCCGGAATTGAAGCAAAAACCGATGAGGAATGGCAGACATTTTTAGCAAAACATACAGACGGCAGCTATCTTCTGCAGGAGTATATAACTCCATATGAAACAGAAAACATCGACCTTGTATGGGATCGGAGCTCCGATTTTGCAGGCTTTGCAAATATAACCGGTTTATTCGTGTATGGCGGAAAGCTCGGTGGCTTGTACTCGAGAATCTCAAAAACGGGCATCATTTCTACGCAGTACAGTGAAATGACGTTAGCAACAATGGTTGTTGAATAAACAATTAACGGACACTTCATATTGAAGTGTCCGCATTTATTATATCAGCTATAGCCATATGCAATTTTCCGTTTGAGGCGACAATATCTGTCGGTGCCGCATAGTCCGGTTCATTGCCGTTTATATCGGTTACCATACCGCCTGATTCACGCAGGATTACCACGCCTGCCGCATAATCCCATGGTTTCAGACTTCTTTCAAAATATCCGTCAGTTCTGCCACAGGCTATATAGCACAAATCAAGTGCCGCTGTACCCGAACGCCTGATATCCATCGCCGCAACATAAAATCTTTTCATAATATCAAAAATCCCATCTGCCATATGCTTATAATAAGGCGATGTGCCCGTGCTTATAAGTGAATTTTCTATTCTGTCTATATCCGTGACACGTATACGTTCACCGTTCATATATGCACCCTCACTCTTTTTGGCAGAAAACAGCTCATCTGTGAACGGATTATATACAATGCCCATCACAGGCTCTCCATTATCAACCAAAGCCAACGAAACTGCACTCATTTTATAATCACGTATCAGGTTTGTTGTGCCGTCTATAGGGTCAAGAATCCAGACCTTACCGCTCATATCAATATCAGAGTTTTCTTTTTCCTCGCTCATAAACTGCACATCGGGATACATTTCTTTGAGCCTCGGGCGCAGAAACTCCTGAACACCAATATCTACACTTGTCACAAAATCGGCTCTGCCCTTGACTGTTACCTCTCTTGCAGAAATCCGGTCTGATATAATTGTTTTTGTTTCTTTTATAAGTTCAATCAGCTTGTCCATATGTATCTCTCCTGTTATTCGGGGTATTTATATCTATACACCTCACGCATATCATAAAATCCCATAAACTCTTTCTGCGTTATTCCTCCGACCGTGAATTTAACAAAGCGTATACCTTTAATATCTGTAAGAGTGTTTACAAGCTGATATATAAACAGCTTTTCAATATCACGGCTGCATGGCATTTCAGCTTTAATTTCAGGACTTATATCCACAACTGCAATCCCGTCTTTTACAGACACACCGATGCATCCGCTTATATCAGGGATAAGCCTGCGTATGTTTTTGTTATTGTCCTCACCCTCTATAAGCCGCTTGATTGCGGATTTTGCCATTGCTTCAGGAGTGCCACCGGCAATATCACGCTCATACGGGATAAGCCTGTTGAGCTGTGAATCCACAAAATATATTTTTTCAGTGGTTACCTCTTGCGTTACGTGTTCCGAACACGAGGTTACAAAACATAAACATAATATTATTAGCCAAACTCTTTTCATATCCGTTCCTCTCTATACAACAGCACCTTAACTATATGTATATGAAACAGATTCCGAAAATATTACTGCTGTGAGAGTGCCATTTTTAATGATTTTGCAAGCTGGTCAGGACACGATGTTCCACGCCCGTTGCAGTCAATACCTTCAAGACGCTTTATTACCTCATTAACCTCCATTCCCTCACACAAAGCCGCTACACCCTGCGTATTTCCGTTGCAGCCACGAGTAAATTTTACATTCGTTACAATGTTGTTTTCAAGCTCAAACTCAACCTGAGCAGAGCAAACTCCTCTCGGAGTAAATGCGTATTTCATAATACTATTCTCCTTATAAAACGTTATTTATTTAATTATACATTAAAGATGTTCAATTTTCAACATTTATATAACATTTTTTATTATTTTTAGTAAAATGCTTGACTTGATTCGGCTAAAAATATATAATAACCGTATGAATAGACTAAACATAATTCAAGGAGGATTTTTCAATGAAATTATTTATTGATACCGCTATCGTTGACGAAATCAGGGAAGTCAATGATATGGGAGTTATTTGCGGCGTTACAACAAACCCGTCACTTATAGCCAAATCAGGCAGAAAGTTTGAGGACGTTGTAAAAGAAATTACAACAATCGTAGACGGTCCTATCAGCGCTGAGGTTACAGCAAAGGATCCTGATGAAATGGTTGAGCAGGCTAAGCCGCTTGCAGCTATTCATCCGAACATCATTATAAAGATTCCGTTCAACAAGGAAGGTCTTATGGCTTGTAAGAAGATGACAGCACTTGGCATCAAGACAAATGTTACTCTTATTTTCTCAGCTGCACAGGCACTTCTTGCTGCGAAGGCAGGCGCAACATATGTCAGCCCGTTCCTCGGCAGACTTGATGATATTGGTACTGACGGTATGACTCTTATTGAAGAAATCGTTGATGTGTTCGATGCTGACCCGGCTATTGATACAGAAATAATCGCCGCATCAGTAAGAAACCCAATTCATGTAATCAACGCTGCAAGACTTGGCTGCGATATTGCAACAGTTCCTTATAAGGTAATTATGCAGATGCTTAACCATCCGCTTACAGACAAAGGTATTGAACAGTTCGACAAGGACTGGGCAACCGTTCCAAAGGATTAATACAAAAACGGAGCCGCATCAGATTTGATGCGGCTCCGCTGTTTTTTACATCATCTTTGCCAGAAAAGCTTTTGTTCTCTCGTTCTTCGGATTATCAATTACCTCCTCGGGTGTGCCGTCCTCAAGGACTACACCCTCGTTCATAAAGATTATTCGGTCTGCAACACTTTTCGCAAACTCAATCTCGTGTGTAACGATAACCATCGTTATCTGCTTCTCCGCAAGCTCTTTAATTACTTTTAAAATTTCGTGGGTAAGTTCCGGATCAAGCGCTGACGTAGGCTCGTCGAAGAAAAGTATCTTCGGATTAAGCGCCAACGCACGTGCTATTGAAACTCTCTGCTGCTGTCCGCCTGAAAGCTCACACGGGTAGTTTGTAAGCTTTTCACCCAGACCGACTCTTTCAAGAACCTCAACAGCTTCCTGCTCTATTTCTTCTATAATCTGCTTTTTGTTCGTTTTGTAATCGTCCCGCTCTTTAGCTAACAGCTTCGGTGCAAGCGTAACATTCTGCAAAACATTGTACTGCGGGAACAGGTTGAACGACTGGAAAACCAGTCCGAAATTAAGCTGTCTGCGACGAATATCTGCCGCCGAAACCTTTTTTACATCAGCATTAAATATACATTCACCGTCTACATAGATTTCGCCCTTTGTTGCAGTTTCAAGGAAGTTGATGCATCTTAAAAGTGTAGTCTTGCCGCTTCCTGATGAGCCTAATATCGCTATTATTTCACTTTTCTCCATTGAGAAATTTATTCCCTTAAGTACCTCGGTTTTACCAAAGCTCTTTTCTAAATTCTTTACTTCCAATATCGGCATAGTATCAACTCCTGAAATAACTCATTTTCTTTTCTATATATCCGAACAGCAACGTACGGATACCGCAGAATACTAAATAATATATAGCAGTATAGAACAATGGCCAGAGAA
>CAYMCT010000127.1:0-4923 GCA_964389075.1 uncultured Lachnospiraceae bacterium | reverse complement strand
TTCGCAATGGGGACACGACTTCAGACCAAGCTATCTGAAAATCAGAGAGTTCATTGACAGATTACCACAAAGACCTGTAATAGGTGCTTTCACTGCAACCGCAACTGACGAGGTTAAGAACGATATTGTAGACATTCTCAAGCTTGACAATCCGTACACGGTTACTACGGGCTTCGACCGGCCTAATCTGCATTTTTCTGTAAAGCGTCCGAAGTCAAAGGACAGAAGATTAAACGAGCTTTTAGGGGTTCTTGGTGAGCATAAAGACGAATGCGGCATCATATACTGTTCAACGAGGAAAACGGTAGATGAACTGTTCGAGCTTCTCGAGTCAATGGATTATTCTGTTGTGCGCTACCATGCAGGTCTTGATACAGAGGAGCGAATGCAGAGTCAGGAGGATTTTGTATTCGACAGAAAAAAGATTATAATTGCTACAAATGCGTTCGGTATGGGTATTGATAAATCTAACGTAAGATTTGTTGTTCATTATAATATGCCGAAGAATATCGAAAACTACTATCAGGAGGCGGGCAGGGCAGGCCGTGACGGACTGAAATCAGACTGTATTATGCTTTATATGCCAAACGATATAGGTACTGCTAAGTATTTTATTGAGCAATCCGATGAAAATCCCGAGCTTAGTGAAAAACAGAAAAAGCAGATAAAAATTCAGGAAACAATACGGCTTAACAAAATAGTCGAGTATTGTAACACACACGGCTGTCTGAGAAATTATATCCTTAATTATTTTGGCGAAGAAAAAAATATACTGTGTAACAACTGCTCGTCCTGCACCGAAAGAGCTATCCGCTTGTCACGTCGTGTTCATATTGAAACAAACGCTGCCGGCTCTGATTATGAAAAAAATCTATATGAACGAATCTATAATCTCAGAATCAAGCTTTCAAGAATTAAGGGTGTACCGCCATATTCAATCTTCGGTGATGATGTAATAAGAGAAATTTGTGTTAAAAAGCCTGTAACAGAGCAGGAGCTGAAAAATATAAACGGTCTCGGTGAAATCAAGATAAAAAATTTCGGAAAACAGCTGCTAAAAGAAATTGTTGCGTATTCTGACGAAAGAAAGACCACATAAAACACTTGATATTCGGACAGAAATATGCTATAATTGACATATACGGATTTTGTACGGAGGGCTATATGGTAAATATAGGAAACGACTGGGACGAACTTTTAAAGGACGAATTCAAAAAAGAATATTATTTAAAATTGCGGACTTTCCTTGCAGCAGAGTACAAATCACAGCTTATACATCCTGATATGAATAATATATTTAACGCATTAAAGTGGACATCATACAAGGATACAAGAGTTGTAATATTAGGTCAGGACCCGTACCACGAGATAGGTCAGGCACACGGTCTGGCATTTTCGGTACAGAAGGGCGTGAGGATACCTCCGTCGTTGCTGAATATGTACAAGGAGCTTAAAGATGAGCTTGGCTGTTATATACCCAACAACGGGTATCTTGAGAAGTGGGCAAGACAGGGAGTTATGCTGCTTAATTCGTCACTTACTGTACGTGACGGTGTTGCAAATTCCCATCGTAACAAGGGTTGGGAACAGTTTACTGACAGAGTAGTTGAATTACTCAACGAGAAGAATGAGCCGGTAATTTTTATGCTGTGGGGCAACAACGCAAAGGAAAAGCTAAAGCTCATTACAAATCCCGAGCACGTTATAATGACTGCCGCACATCCAAGTCCGTTGTCAGCTTCAAGAGGATTTTTTGGCTGCGGTCATTTTAAGACTGCTAACAAAATTCTAAGCAGATGCTACGGAACAGTCATTGACTGGCAAATCGAAAACATATAAGGGTGATACGATGGGTAAATTCGTATTTGGCATAACCGGCGGCACAGGTGCGGGGAAATCAACAGTAAGCGAGTTATTCGCAAAATTGGGTGTGAAAATCATAGATGCCGATAAGGTTTCGAGGATTGTAACCAATAACGGAATGCCTTGTCTTGAAGCATTAACTGATGTATTCGGTGAGGATATATTAGATTCCGAACGCTCGTTAGACAGACGTAAGCTTGCACAAATTGCGTTTTCTGACAGCGAACAGCTGTCAAAATTAACTGCTATCACTCATAAATATATTAAAGAGTTTATAGAAAACGAGATTGATAATTCCGCTTGCAGACTGATAGCGATTGACGGTGCCGTGATTATAGGCAGTCCCGTTATGAATTTATGTAAAAAGCTTGTGGTTGTTACTGCTGACGAAAACATAAGATTTGAGCGAATAATGAAAAGAGATAATATTTCTGAACAGTCAGCAAAGCAACGCATATCAGCACAGATGAGTGATGAAGAATATCTGACTTATGCGGATTATGCTATAGTAAACAACGGTGATTTTGAAAAAATAGGAGCAGAAATTGAGAGGATATACAGCGAAATCAAGGATATATCAAAGGCAGAAGGCACGAAGAGCTAAAAGACGGCAGCAGGCAAAAAAGCGTTTGCTAACTTTTTGTCTGGTATTATCTGCGGTTCTTCTTGGATTTGCCGGATTGAAAATCGGGCTTGATGTAAGCAGAAATTTTAAGTATCCGGTTGCCTACAGTGAATATATCGCAAAATATTCAGATGAGAACGGACTTGACCCGTATCTGGTAATGGCTGTTATTAAACAGGAAAGTAACTATATTGCAGATGCACGGTCGCCATACGCCGGTGGACTTATGCAATTGACCGAAGCAACTGCACAGGAATACGGTGCTAAAATCGGTCTTGAGAATTTCAATTATATGGACCCTGAAACGAATATACGTATCGGCTGCTATGTTCTTAGCTCATTAATTGAAAGATATGAGGTTGTTGACACTGCACTTGCGGCTTATAATGCCGGAATGGGTAACGTAGACGAATGGCTGAAAAATCCGCAGTACAGCAGCAACGGATATACACTCGATTATGTTCCGTATTCGGAAACACGACATTACATAAGAAAAATTAATGGATATATCACTGAATACAAAGAATTATCAGAAACCAATTATAAATAACACAGAAAGGATTGATTTTATGTCAAAAGTAATCACAATCGGAAGACAGTTCGGTTCGGCAGGTCACGATATCGGAAAGCTTATTGCTGAAAAGCTCGGCATCACTTTCTATGACAAAGAGCTTGTTGAAATGGCTGCAAAAAAGAGCAACATCTCTAACGAAACCATAAAGGATTTTGACGAAAAAGCATCATCAAGCTTACTGTATTCACTCGCAAGCGGAAGTTACTCGGTGCGTGGTCTGTCAGGTCCGTTATATTACGAGATGCCGCTTAATGACAGACTTTTTATTGCACAGTCTGACATAATTAAAACAGTAGCTCAGCAGGGCGACTGCGTAATTGTAGGTCGTTGTGCAGATTATGTTCTTGATGAAGTGGAAGATGTTGAAGTATTAAACGTATTTGTATATGCTCCGATTGATTACCGTGTTAAGCGTGTAATGGAGGCTTTTGACATCACCGAAAAACAGGCAAAGGATAAGGTTTTAAAAACCGATAAACAGCGAAAAACATATTATAATTACTATTCAAACAAGGACTGGGGCGCAATGCAGAATTACGATATATGTCTTAATACATCAAAGACGAGTATCGAAAACTGTGCCAATGTTATTATTGAATACATAAAAGGAATGAATAAATAATGTTTGAATATATAAAATCTTTAATATTAGGTATAGTCGAGGGTATTACGGAATGGCTGCCGGTGAGTTCTACCGGACATATGATTCTGGTAAATGAGTTCATAAAAAATGAAGGTACGTTTACTGATTCTGATTTGTTTCTTTATGTTATTCAGTTGGGTGCAATACTTGCAGTTGCTACAATTTTCTTCAACAAGCTCAATCCGTTTTCAGGGAATAAAACACCTGCTCAGAAGAATGAAACCTGGCAGATGTGGTTTAAGGTTGTAGCGGCTTGTATTCCTGCGGCTGTAATTGGTCTCTTGCTTAACGATTTAATGGATAAGTTTGAGAACTGGCAGGTAGTTTCTGCAACTCTTATAATATACGGAATTGCATTTATAATAGTTGAGAAGCTTAATAAAAAAATAACAATCACTGCTATGTCGGAAATGAATTACAAAACAGCTCTTATTATCGGTGCATTTCAGGTTTTGTCAATCATACCGGGCACATCACGGTCAGGCTCGACAATTCTTGGCGGTATGCTGGTTGGCTGTTCAAGAGAGATTGCTGCTGAATTTTCGTTCTTTCTTGCGATTCCGGTAATGGTAGGAGTGAGTCTCTTGAAAATTGTTACATACGAGGGTGTTCTCACAGCAACCGATATAGGTGTATTAATAACCGGTATGGTAACTGCATACCTCGTATCGCTGGCATCTATAAAAATGCTTATGAACTATGTAAGAAATCATTCATTTGCATCGTTTGGCTGGTATAGAATCATATTAGGTATCGTTGTAATAGGATTCTTTATGTTTACAGGTGTATAATGTGTTATATTTACTTGACAGATATTGCAAATTGTGATAAAATTATAACTATTAATGAACAAAAGGTGATAAATATGAAAAAATTTATATCAGTAATATTAGCAGCATCGGCTGTTTTGGTCTCAGCAACGGCATTTGCTCAGACTCCGTCAGTATATCTTAACGGTGAACAGATGACATTTGAAGCAGACCCGTATATTTCAGAAGAAAGAACTATGGTTCCGTTCCGTGCAATATTTGAAGCTGTAGATGCCGATGTAATGTGGGACGAAGAAACTCGTACTGTTATTGCTGTGAAGGTTTCGGGCGAAGAAACAACAAGCATTGCATTACAGATTGGTTCAGCTGAAGCGTTTGTAAACGGTACATCTGTTACGCTCGATAAGCCTGCAGAAATAACATCAGACTTCACATTTGTTCCGCTAAG
>CAYMCT010000126.1:0-4938 GCA_964389075.1 uncultured Lachnospiraceae bacterium | reverse complement strand
TGGAGCAGGAATACAGCAGTACAAGGCTGTAAGCTTTAGCGTGACTGACGAAGAAAACCCGACTCCTGCACCGACTGTTATTGAAAAAGACCTGTTTGGCAGTGAGATATATAAAGAGGGAAGTTTCTCATTATATGACGATACAAACGAAGCAGGAACAATAACTGTATGGGACAGCTTTGGATTGCAGGCGGAAATGGGAAATGACTGGAGCAGTACCAACGGAGTTAAGACGAATATTACCGAATACGTGAAGGGTTATTCGGGAGGTACATTCAGCATTACATTGAACGCAACAAACTGGTCATGGAGCGGTGATGCAGATACTATAAATCAGGTAAAGGTGTTCTTTGAGGTAGTAGGAGCAGACGGAGAAAAGAGAGCTGTAGATATATGTGCAGGACCTGATTCAATGGACGCTATATCGGAAAATGCAACAGATATATCGGGTTCGGCAGCGTTAAGCTTTGAGGATACCGATACAGTATATCTTTGCTTTGTGCATGGAGCAGGAATACAACAGTACAAGGACGTATCCTTTAAAGTGTATTACGAAGAAACATCTTCATCGCTGACAGTTTCGGAACCGATACTTACAGCTGAGGGTGCTGAGGTGGTTATTACAAATGCAACAGGCACTGATGTGAATGTATATGTATATGTTATAAAATATGATGGGAACATGAGTCTGTCATCAGCTAAGCTGAATACAATAAATGTACCGGCAACGGCAGAAAATGAATCATATACCGTAGAGGCAGAAGAAAATGATACTGTTTATATCTGGAGCGGCAGTCAGAAACCGTTTACAGGTAAGACGGTGCTTATTAATGAGTTATAATATATGTACTGTAAATTGTGATTAGGTAACTATAATTCCGCAAGCAGCAGGCACCGCAGTTGCGGTGTCTGCTGTTTGTGAATAGGAGGGAAAATGAAAAATAAATCAAGGAACCTGATTTCATTATTTATTGCTGTAACAATGGCAATATCGGCTGTGCCGACAGCAACAGCGGCATGTACGGAGCGTGTTGTGCCGGAAGATGATATTATATGGCGTGCATCGAAATCCGATGCATCGAAAGTTAAGGGAGACGCTCTTGATGCTGACGGAAATCTGACTCTGGGCTGGACTCCTGACAGTTCGGGTGCAACCTCTGTAACCATAAACGATGTGACGTTTAATTATTATATTACACACAGTACTCAGAATGGCGGATGGTCGTCAAGTGACGGAGCGGCAACCGGACCAAGCCTTAAATTTTCAGCTCCTGACGATGGCGTTTTTACAGTATATGTGACAAACCTGAACAGTCAGAAAACATTTTATATTTCTGAGGGCGGCAGTACAAGTCAGATTGTTATTGACAGCGTTTTTGGAAGTGAGGTCGGCTCTGATTGTGCATTAAGTATAAATGTGGAGAACGGCAAGGATTATTATGCATATGTCGGAGGGTCAAAGGGTAAATTTTGCGGTGCGGCATTTGAGGCGAATGAAGAAATAACAGTGCCGGAGAGTATTCTTGAAAACGGGGATTTTGAGAGTGGTTTATTATCGCCATTCACGAGCCGCAGTTCTGAATGCAGCATTTACGGAAATTCGGCACATGGCGGAAACTATTGTGCATATGTGAGCGGAAGAAGTGCAAGCTGGACAGGTATTGAGTATGATATTAACAGCCTCATAGCCGAAGGCGGAATTTATCATGCATCGGTGTGGCTGAAGCTTGCAGATAATGCTGATGCAAACACCGATCATAATTTCTATTTGCAGGTAGAATTGCAGGAGTCGGGGCAATCGTCTGTGTATCCTATAGTTGATACAAAAAAGGCTGAAACGGGTACATGGATAGAGCTTTCGGGAACGTTTAGCCTTGCGGACTACAGCCTCCCGTTGAGCCGTGCATTTTTGTATGTATGCTCGGCGGACAGCAATACTGCCGATTTTTATGTGGATGATTTTGAAATGTATGCGGTAAATTCAACAGGTTCGGAAAATCCGCCCATAACGGAGTTCCCGACTGACCCGATTGCGGTTACCACATCAAGCGCAGAGGTGAATTTCAATAACAAGAAGCAGAAAATAGAGGGCTTTGGAGCATCGGGGGCTTTTGGAACAGCACAATCAATAAAGGATCTTCCGACAGCAAAGAGAGAAGAGGCTTTGAGTCTGTTGTTTGACAAAGAGGACGGAATAGGTCTTACGGTACTCAGGAATATGCTTACACCTGAAATAGGAGCAACTGAGGGTGTGATTGACCTTTCAGCTGACGCAGGTCAGGGCTGGCTTATGGAGGAGAGCCGTAAATACGGAGTAGAACAGATTATGACAACCTGCTGGACACCTCCGGCATGGATGAAAACAAACAACAGTACAATCGGCGGTTCTCTGGACAGCGAACATTATTCGGATTTTGCAAGCTATCTTGCAGGATATGTGGAGGCGTATAAAGCAAAGGGTATAGATATAGATATTATATCACCCTGCAACGAGCCTGATTTAAGCCCTACTTATGACGGCTGTACATGGACAGCGGAGCAAATTGCCGACTTTGTGAAGAATTATTTAAAACCGGAGCTTAAAGAACGCTTACTTGATACTAAAATACTTGCGGCGGAGGAGATGCGTTTCCGTGAGGATAAGCTGAGTGCTGTTCTCGGTGACGCAGAGGCAGTTGATGCAGTTGATATTTTCGGCGTACACGGTTATGCAACGAAAACATTTTCGCATCTTACCGGAATTGAGGCTACAGGTAAGCCGTTATGGATGACGGAAATTATGGGCTATCATGAGCAGGATAATACTATTATTGACGGCTTGCTCTGGGCGAAACGTATTCATCAGACGGTTGCTCAGGCAGGAGCTAACGAATGGAATTTCTGGTATCTTGCACATCAGTATGATGGCGGAAACAGCTCATTGCTTGTGCTTAATAAGTATGAGGATGATTTTGTGATTCCAAAACGGCTTTATACAATAGGCAATTACTCAAAATTTGTGCGTCCGGGTGCAAATCGTGTTGAATCAACGCTTTTACCGAATTCGGATGTCTATCTTTCGGCATACAAGAATTCGGACGGCTCGGAGGTTATTGTTGCGGCGAACGGAAATGTAAACGCACAGACGGTGAATATAAAGCTTAGCGGAACTGATGAGATATATTTTGATACTTACAGAACATCGGAAACCGAGAGCCTGACCAATTCGGGAACGGTTACAAGAGAAAATGATCTGCTTAGTGTTGAACTGCCGCCAAGAAGTGTCACAACGTATGTGTCGGTAGGATTGAGAGAGAATGAGCTGATAAGACACGGCTTTTCAAATGAATCGGATGTTGCGTTATATAACGTGTACAGTGAATCGGGAACGCTGTCTTACAATAATAATATGCTGCTTGGCAAATTTGAAAGTAACTGGAACGATGGGAATGGTATAAGGCTTGACATAACCGATTTTGTAAAAGAGAACAGCGGATGTGTTTTTGAAGCTTCGGCAGACTTACTGAGAGATAATTATTATGAAACAGCGGCAAACTTTTTTGTGGAAATTGTTCGTGAAGACGGAATCGTTGAGAAGATAATGCTTGAAAGCAAAACAGGAAAGGCTAACGAGCTTACAACATACAACGGTACAGCGACACTGACATATTCGGGTACGGAACGTGTGTATTTGTGTATGACACACCCAACGGGCTATCAGTTGTATGATAATATAAGCCTGAAAATATCCGAGGATTCTGCAGATGACGAAATACCGACACAACAACCGATTACAGAGGTATCGGTTTCACTTTCGGAGGACAATAAAACGGTCACTGTTGCAGCTCCCGAAAGCATAGACAGTGCAGTGCTTATAATTGCAGGATATAATGAGAACGGTACATTGGGAAAAGTGAACATTAAAACTCTTTCGGATATTTCAGCTGGTGAAACAAGTATGGAAACAGGCTATACTGACGGTAAAATAAAGGTATTTCTGTTAGACGGTACGGATAAAATCAAGCCTCTGTGCAATATGGTAGAGAATTAATATATACAGGAGCAATAAAAACCATGAAATATTCAAAGTTATGGCTCAATTATAAGACGGTTGAAGCTGATTTTATGTGTGAAGATAAGATTTACTTCAATGCAGATTACGGTGCAGTAAAATCTGCTGTTTGCGAGTTGCAAAAAGTTATCTGTGCGATGACAGGAATGAAACCTGATGCGATAATGGCATCAACCCCGCCTGCCAGAGGAATATTTCTTGAAGCCGGAGCAGGCGGCGAATATACGGATGTTTATGTTCAGAGCTTTAAGATCACAGAGCGGGATGGACTCATAACAATATCATCACAGAGCGCTCAGGGTGTACTCTGGGGTACATTTGAACTGATACGTAAAATATACTGTGGAAACAGAATAAGCGGAATAACGGAAAAACATACACCGGATAATCCGCTGCGTATGCTTAACCACTGGGATAATGATAATGGAACAATTGAACGCGGTTATTCGGGGCTTTCATTCTTTTTTCGTGACGGCAAAATTCTGATTAATGAAAGAACAAAGAACTATGCACGTCTGATTGCCTCGGTGGGTATAAATGCAGTCGTTATTAATAATGTAAATGTGGCAGGTAACGCAACTGATTTTATTACGGAAAGATATTTTGACAAGCTTAAAATTCTTTCCCGACTGTTTGCAGATTACGGCATAAAGCTGTTTTTGAGTGTGAATTACGCATCATCAATGGATATTGGCGGTCTTGATACGGCTGATCCGTGCGATGAGCGTGTGCTTGCATGGTGGAAACAGAAATGTGCGGAAATTTACAGAGCAATTCCTGATTTTGGCGGCTTTCTGGTAAAGGCTGATTCGGAGGGGCGTCCGGGTCCGTTCACCTATGGCAGAAATCAGGCAGACGGTGCAAATATGCTTGCCCGTGCAATCAAG